>JAYTMI010000519.1:0-5199 GCA_043728625.1 Saprospiraceae bacterium
ACCTCAACCGTAAAGTCAACGTGACCTGGTGTGTCGATGATGTTCATTGGAAATTCTTCGCCTTTCCAGAACCATTTTGTTTTAGTCGCCGCAGAAGTAATCGTGATACCACGCTCTTGTTCTTGCGCCATGTGGTCCATTGTCGCTGCACCGTCATGCACCTCACCGATGCGGTGAGACATACCCGTATAGTAGAGGATACGCTCGGTTGTAGTCGTTTTACCCGCATCAATGTGCGCAGCGATACCGATGTTCCGGGTGTATTTTAAATCTCTAGTTGCCATGATTTTTTAAATTATGCTATTATAAAATTTTATCAAATAGAAACACCTTATAATAAGGTGTAAAAAACTTCAATTAAGTTGACTGAAAATGCGTCCTTTGACACTGATTTTTTTTGAAAGTACCCCCCTCAGTATAAAATGACTTTTTTTATAAGTCTTATAAAGACTAAACGTTATTAAATCGTCACTGTTACTGAGGGGTATAGAAGCAAGGTGGCATGGAAATGATATTTTGAATTTAAATAAAATTTAATGTCAAAAATTTTGCCAAAAAATTTAATTTTCTTTATTCGTCGTATAAATCAATTCAATATGCTGAATAAAATTTCAAGGCTTTTTTGTTGTAAAAAATACATTTTTGCTTGAAAAAAAGCATTTTTAAATTTTATTTTTCAAAACGCCCGCAAAGATGCGACTTTTTAGCGAAACGAAAAAACTTTTACTCACTTTTAGCCCGCAAAAAGCGGATACTTAATTTGTATTTAATATGAAAAACCTTTTATCCCTTTTTGCTGCCTTATGTATGCTCATCTCTTCACATTTTATTTTTGGGCAAAAAGTACCTACATCACTGATAACACCCTTCGAGCGCGATTCGTCGCATACGGCTACACATACTGAGGGGGTGGCTTTTTATCAAAAATTAGCACAGACTTTTCCTTCAAAAATCAAACTTTCAACTTTTGGTTCAAGTGATACGTAAATGATGATTTTATTCAAAAAAAAATGCCGCATTTCGATGATACGAAATGCGGCTAAAAAGATGTTCAGACAAGTTCGAGGGAAAAATTTACAATTTATTGCTTAGGCGTGCTTAAAAGGCTTGGTGCATTAGAAGGCACACTTGGCTCTGCAGGTTTTTCATTCACAGTACCGTGAATCGTCAAAACGCGAGCTTGGTCGCCTTCGTTTGTTTCAATAGTCACCGTTTTAGTGAAAGGTCCTACACGTTGTGTGTCATAACGCACTTCAACTTCGCTGGTTTCGCCCGGCATTACAGGCTCTTTTTTGTAATTAGGCACTGTGCAACCGCAGCTACCACGAGCGTTTTTGATGACAAGCGGTTCAGTACCCGTATTTTTGAATTTAAACTTACGGAGCGGGTCAGCACCTTGTGCGATTGTGCCGTAGTCCATGTCAATTTTTTCAAAAGTCATAACGGGACCGCTAACTGCTTTTTCAGCGGTTGCTGTAGCTGTTTGAGCTGAAGCGAAAGCAACTAAAAGAGCGACCATAGAGAATGTTGCAAGGAATTTCTTCATTTTGAAAGAGATTTTATTGTTAAATTGAAATAAATTTTATAAGAAATAATTTTGATTCAAAGTTACAAGCCCTCGAAGGATTTGTCTGTTAATGAGCTGTTAAATTCTGTTATTCAAAGGTAAATATTTTTTATTTATATTAAAATAATTACGTAAAACTATGAATGCCAGTATTTTAATAGGAAAAAATAAATTTTTAAAGTTAGGATTATCGTTTGCTGCCAGAGCCGTTTGCCCCTATTGAGCTATTGTTCTTTTCAACAACTGTGCCTTTAATTGTTAGCGTGTGTTGAGGGTTTGCCTCATTTGTTTCGACATAGACGGCTTTTGTAAACTGTCCAGGACGATTCGTATCATATTTGACTTCAATGACACCTGTTTTACCTACGGCTATGGCTTCATTGGGCCATTTGGGTACGGTACAGCCGCAGCTACCGCGTGCATTTTTAACGACAAGTGGTTCAGTACCTGTATTTTTAAATTTGAAGATTCGGACACCGTCTGCACCGAGTGCAACGTTGCCATAATCAATTTCAGACTTTTCAAATGTCATCACAGGACCACTCTGTGCCGTTGCAAAACTGGCGAAAAATGCCAGTATTAAAAACGTGGGAATTACTTTTTTCATGTTGTTCAAATTTTAGAATTTATTATAATTATTAAGAACGATACAAAGGTATAGGAACTGCATCATATTTCTTTGTTAATGAAATGTAAATAATTGTTATTTATATTTAAAATTTAATAAATTGTTTTTTAATTTTTTCGCAAATAGTTGATTATCAATTAATTAAATAATTTTATTAATATTTAATAGAAATAAAAATTATGATAAAAATTTTAATTTATTGATAATATCAAATTAAACATGAAATAATAATGTTATTTAATTTTATAAAAAGATTGCTTGATTTTCTTTTTTTTTATGCTCAAATACTGAGGGGTGTTTGCCGTTTTGATAATTAGAACTTTGCTTGTAGCTAAAGTGACATAACAAGTCGTTATCGAAATTAAATTTGGAAAATTGTCATATTACACCCGAACTGCCATATTTTTATATCGAAAAACAATCTTGTAAGAAATTTTGTTACCTTTGCGGACAGAATCCAGAAGAACTTCCATTTTCACTCAACTATATATGAAACCATTCAATAATGACTGAAAATCTCGAACTTAATATTACACTCGATTCTCATCCCTCGACAGATAGCCCAATAGACTCTTTTGCAGATGCTGTTAAAGCTTACATCGATGAAGTACTTCGAGATTACGAACTCTGTGTATTGAGCCGTGAAATCAGCCTTATCGGTCGCCGAGAGGTCTTAACTGGTAAAGGAAAATTTGGTATTTTTGGAGATGGGAAGGAGACGGCTCAAGTTGCTATGGCGCGAACCTATAAGAAAGGAGATTGGCGGGCAGGCTACTATCGCGACCAAACGCTCATGTTTGCCCTCGGTGTCTCTTCTCCAGAGGCGTTTTTTGCACAACTTTATTCCGATTGCGACAATGACCCATTTAGCGGTGGTCGTCAAATGGATGCCCATTTTGCAACACCCAATGTAGATAAAAAGACAGGCGAGTGGACGAATCACTTAGATATATACAATATGTCATCTGATGTTTCCTCGACAGCGGGGCAAATGGGTCGCGCTGTTGGTTTAGCTTTTGCTTCTAAAAAATATCGTGAAATTCCAGAACTGAGAACCTCCACGAATTTTTCTAATAATGGAAATGAGGTTTGCTTTTGTACGATAGGGGATGCCAGTACTTCAGAAGGCGTATTTTTTGAATCTATCAATGCAGTCGCTGTCTTGCGCGTTCCATTAGCCGTTTTTATTTGGGATGACGGTTATGGCATAAGCGTGCCGACTGAAATGCAGACTGCAAAAGGTAGTATTTCAGAAGCTCTTCGTGGCTTTGAAATGGATGAAAATGGCAATGGCATACATATATATACGTGTAAGGCATGGGATTATGCCGCTATGTGCGAAATTTTTGAAGAAGGCGTAGAGAAAACGCGTCGGACACATATCCCATCTGTTTTTCATGTACAAGAAATGACGCAGCCTCAAGGTCACTCAACCTCTGGCAGCCATGAACGTTATAAATCGAAAGAACGTTTGCAATGGGAACGAGAATTTGATTGCAATGTCAAAATGCGCCAATGGATTCTTGATGCCCAATTTGCAACAGAGGATGAATTATTGGCTATCGAAAAACGGGCGAAAGTGCGTTCCCGCGAAGCTAAAACGAAGGCTTGGAATGCTTTCCAGAACCCTGTCAATGCTGAAAAAACGCGTTTGTCAGCTATTTATACTTCAATTGCTCAAGCTCATCCAGAAAAATCGGTTGAGATTAACGCCGCACTTACAAGCTTAAACGGCTTGCGAGAACCGCAGCTTTTTGAATTAATGAAAAATGCGCGTCAGTTGAGTTTGATACTGAGGGGGGAGATTTCAAGAACTTCGAACTCAAGTGATTCTCCTTTGACTGGGTTGAGTAATTGGATTAAAGAAAAAAAGCAACTTGCGGAAAAACGGTATAGTACACTTTTGTACAGTGCATCGCCTTTTGCTGCCTTGAATGTGCCTGTGGTTTCTCCCGTTTATTCTGAAAATTCGCCTACAAAAAACGGTTACGAAATCGTTAACGCTTATTTTGATTACATTTTTGAACACCGCAATGATGTCTTTGCCTTTGGCGAAGATGTCGGGCATATTGGTGATGTCAATCAAGGTTTTGTAGGTTTACAAGCCAAATATGGTTCAGAACGTATATTTGATACAGGTATTCGTGAATGGACAATCATGGGACAGGCTATTGGTATGGCGATGCGTGGTTTAAGAGCGTTCGCAGAAATTCAATACCTTGATTATATTTATTATGGTCTAACGCCGCTTGTTGACGACCTAACGACTTTGCGCTACCGTACCAACGGCTTGCAACAAGCACCGTGCATAATTCGGTCAAGAGGGCATCGCCTTGAAGGTATTTGGCATTCAGGTTCGCCAATGGGTGTCCTTGTTAATGCGTTGCGAGGTATATATATATGTGTGCCACGTAATTTTGTTCAGGCAGCTGGTATGTACAATACACTTTTGAAGTCTGATGACCCTGGTATGGTCATTGAATCGCTGAATGGCTATCGTTTGAAAGAACGTTTGCCCGATAATATGGGTGAATACACTGTTCCTTTGGGCGTTCCTGAGGTGATTACTGAGGGGGAGGATGTGACGCTGGTGACTTATGGTTCATGTGTGCGCATTGCACAAGAAGCGGCGGCTACATTAAACGAACAAGGCGTTTCAGTTGAATTGATAGATGTTCAAACACTATTGCCTTTCGATTTGGAACACGTCATTGTTGAGTCGTTGAAAAAAACAAACCGTATTGTTTTCCTTGATGAAGACGTAGCAGGTGGCGGAACGGCTTATATGATGCAAGAAGTTTTAGAAAAACAAGGCGGATATCAATATCTTGATGCTAAACCTAAGACGATTACTTCAAAAGAACATCGTCCGCCTTATGGTTCTGATGGGGATTATTTTTCAAAGCCTAATTTGGAAGATATTATTGAAGTCCTACTTGAAGTCGTTTCAGAATAGTATCGTTTCGGAAATATTAAATCATAAAAATCCCTGTTGGACATAAGT
>JAYTMI010000520.1:0-1694 GCA_043728625.1 Saprospiraceae bacterium
CCCTCTTCTTTTTCAAGCAAGACTAAATTGATGACCAAACGCTCTGCACGCCGACAAACCGTGCGCGCAATATTGCAAAAAGAGACCGTTGAATGACCACCGGGGAGTATAAAATTTTTCAATGGCGGCAACTCGGCATCCATTGTATCTATTTCATTTTCAAGGAGTTGAATATCTTCATTTTTCAAATCTGGGGTCTTCATCTGCTTTGAAGGCTCAGTTGCCAATATAGAACCGATGGTAAAAAGTCTGTCTTGAATTTCTTTTAAAACGGCTTTATACTGAGGGGGTATAGTCAAATCAGTTAGAAGCCCGATGTAAGAATTGAGTTCATCAACAGTACCGTAAGCCTCTACTCGGGCATGACTTTTAGGCACTCTTGCGCCACCGAAAAGGCTTGTTTCACCTTTATCACCTGTTTTAGTATATATTTTAAAAGCCATTTTATTTGATAATTTTAATTTATATCCTCAAAGATGCTAAAAAAGGATGATTGGGATCAAAAGCACTGATAATATGGTTGTTTTTAACATCTGACTCTATCAAACCATCCCTCAAACGGATGATGCGATGTGCATGTTGTGCTATATCTGGCTCATGCGTCACGAGTATAACTGTATTACCTGCCTTATGAATTTCTTCAAAAATACCCATAATTTCAACCGAGGTTTTGGTATCCAAGTTACCTGTTGGCTCATCTGCGAGTATGATAGCCGGGTCATTCACGAGGGCGCGCGCTATGGCTACACGTTGGCGTTGACCACCTGATAATTCATTGGGTTTATGCATCATTCGATCTTTTAAACCGACAGCTTCCATCGCTTTTTCTGCTTTTTCAATGCGTGCTGATTGTTTCAAACCGGCATATACCAAAGGCAAAGCGACATTTTCAAGAGAAGACATCCGAGGCAAAAGGTTGAATGTTTGAAAAACGAAGCCGATTTGCTTATTGCGAACCTCAGCCAATTCGGAGTCCGTCATTTGACTGACATCTGTTCCGTTCAAAAAATATTGCCCGCTTGAAGGCGTATCCAAACATCCTAATAGGTTCATCAAAGTAGATTTGCCTGAACCCGAGGGACCCATCAAAGCCACATATTCATTTTTATGAATTTGTAAACTGACCGACTTGAGGGCATTGATAGTATCCGCACCCATGATGTAGGTTTTCCGAAGGTTTGTAATGTCGATTATCTTTTCCATAATTTAATTTTCAATTTTTTCGTAAAAACTCCCCCTTTGGGGGTTAGGGGGCTTTGGGCTATAAATCTATTACTTTTGGTACTTTAAAATGTGTTTTATTATGGTCAGGTGCATTTTTAAGGGCATCTGATTGTGACAATTGATTTTTGACAATATCTTCTCTCAATATACTGACTTCTTCATTGATATAAACAAGCGGTTCGACCCCCTCAGTATTAAGCTCTTCCAGCTTCTCTACCATCGTTAAAATATCGCTTAAACTGCCTTGGAGCTTTTCACGTTCGGTATCTGTCAATTCTAAACGCGATAAGTTTTCAAGTTTCAAAATTAGATTTCTGTCTGCTTTCATATCAATTTATTAGATGATTAAGTTTAAAATAAGGATGAATCTACTTAAATAGCGATTTTAAATAATTTTAGTATCTGGGTAAGTGCCCAGATGGGTTCTGCGAACGCCCATTTTTCTATCTTCAAAATACATTTTCAAGGCA
>JAYTMI010000521.1:0-9593 GCA_043728625.1 Saprospiraceae bacterium
CCACAATAAATCGGCTTGGCTGTCTGGTGCTTCCATTTTCTCAAATATGTTTTTATTTGATTGATTATCAATTACTTACCATAGCAAAATAAAAGCAAACCTAAAAAATAAAAACGAATGTCTCAATAAATTAAATCTCCTTTTTTTGATTTATTGAGACATTTAAAAAAAAAAAAAACATTACTTCTTCTGCAATAATTGCAAAGAACTGTCATTTATCTCAAACTGCTTTTTCTGTAGCATCTGAATCACTTCCGCACCCGCCAAAATCACAGGACCATAACCATGCGCCGCAAAAGGACTGATTGGACGATGGTAATAAAACGCGGGGTCGAAAGCCATACCTGTTCCTACACACGTTCCCTCGACATGACCTTTTGCATTCACCTTCGTTGATACCGCGTTCCATGCCAAAAGCGTTGTAGGCGCATAAGCCAAACCGTCAATCCAACCCCGATTAATAGCTCGCGCAAAAGCATACGTATATATAGCAGTCGCCGATGTTTCAAGATAAGAATCGGAACGGTCTAACAACTGATGCCAAAAACCTGAACCCGATTGATACGCCGTCAAGCCCCGCACATGAGCCCTCAGTAATGCGAGGATTTCAGCCCTTTGTGGATGCGTTGCTGGCAAAACTTCCAACAATTCAACCATTGTCATCACAGCCCAACCATTTGCCCTTGCCCAATGAAATTGCGGATGAACGGTCATGCCTTCAACCCAACCGTGCATAAAAACGCCTTTTTCTTTGTTAAACATGCGTTTTGCGTAAGCTAAAAGCTGTTTTGTGGCTTCATTGTAGTACTTCAAATCGCCTGTCAATTTTCCCATTTGCGCCAAAGCAGGGATCGCCATAAACAAATCGTCGAGCCAAATTGTGTTCGGTTGTGGACGCATGCGTGCCAAAGTACCATCTTTCAAACGATGCTCTTTATTCATAATGTAGTTGATATGAATATCAATCAAAGGTCGAAAATCCGCTTTTGAACCCGCCCGTGTTGCCTTAATCATCGCCGCACACATCGCCCCGCAATCATCCAAAGCACGTGGCAGAATGAGGTTGCGTAAAGGCGTTTTTGAACCCCAGTCCTCATGTTCAGCAGCCGATTTTTTGAAATAAGGCGCAGCATCTGCAAGGAATTGAAGCCTTGTGTCTGCATATTTTTTATAACGTGCATCGCCTGTCGCTTCTGTTGCCAACAACATAGCACCATAAGTCACACCCCATTCGTAGCTGACAAGACGGAAATCGCTTTTTTGCAAAATGGTATTTTCATCAATTTTTGATAAATCCGACAACGTCTCCCCTGTTTTGCTATTGACAAAATGCGGCGGCGTAACGGTATCGAGATAGCCATGAATGCGGTTCAAAACCTTTGTCACATCCGCTATTTCCACTTTGCCATAGGGCACAGGATAATCGGGTTGCAGCAAATGCAAAGGCGTGTTCGAGTCATTCGCTTTCGTTTCGTTGCGTTGTGCCGTGACCGATTGAGCGACCAAAAGGAAGACGGCTAAAAGAATAGATAGTATAGTATTTTTTTTCATTTGTATAAAAATAATTGTATAAATTATTGATTATCAAATACAAACTTGCGTCAAGTTTGAAACTTGACGCAAGTTGTTATCATTATTCAAACGTTCATTTCAACGTCAAAACCACCACCGACACAGGTGGCAAAGTTACTTTCAAATCATCTCCTTTCAAAGTCGCCCCTTTAAAATCAACAGGTTTTATCTTGTTTGGATTACCAAAATCATTATAATCCTGCAATTTTGGAGACGCTAATATACGACCACTTACGCTTGTAGCCGACATACCACGAAGACTAACTGAAATTTCCTGCCCTTTATTCGGATTGATATTAACCAATGAAATATGCACCACACCATCTTTGTCTTTCGATGCCGACGCAGACACCGCTTGAAGGCTGTCCTTTCCCAAACCGTAATTTTCCGACTTTATACTGAGGGGTAGCATCGTTGCATCTTGATGCACATTGTACATTTCCATGACGTGATAAGTTGGCGTGAGAATCATTTTTTCTTCTTTTGTCAAAATAACCGCTTGCAAAACATTCACCGCTTGCGCCAAATTTGCTATTTTCAAACGGTCGCAATATTTATGAAAAATATTTAAAGTCGTTCCAGCAATCATCGCGTCGCGCATCGTATTTTGTTGGTATAAAAACGCGCCATTTGTACCTTTTTCGACTTCATACCAACCGCCCCATTCGTCAACAACCAAAGCCACTTTCTTTTTGGGGTCATATTTGTCCATAATCGTCGTATGCCCCCTCAGTAATTCGTCCATTTGCAAAGCCCGTTGCATCGTCGTGAAATATTCTTGTTCCGAAAAATCAACATCCGAACCTTTTTTCCGCCAATCAATAACTGAATAATGATGCACTGCCAAACCTTCGAGCATACCATGTGGAATATCGCGCATCAAAACCTCCGTCCAGTTGTAATCGTCATCGCTTGCACCCGAAGCGATGCGCATGATTTTGTTGTCATTGTTCCAACTCGTCAAAAACGTCGTGTATTGACGGTATATATTGGCGTAATATTCAGGTTTCATATTGCCACCGCAGCCCCAAGCTTCGTTGCCAATGCCCCAAAACTTGACATTCCAAGCCTTTTCACGCCCGTTTTGCTTCCGTAATTCTGCCATTGGGTTGCCTTTTTCAAAAGTCGTATAGCGTGTCCAGTCAATCAATTCCTGAACTGTGCCACTGCCGACATTACCCGAAAGGTACGGTTCAGCACCCAAAGTTTCACACATATTCAAGAAGTCGTGCGTCCCGAAACTGTTATCTTCCGTCACACCACCCCACCAAACATTGAGCATTGAAGGGCGTTTTTCTTTCGGTCCAATGCCATCTTTCCAGTGGTAAGTGTCTGCAAAACAACCGCCAGGCCAGCGTAGGTTTGGTATTTTCAGTTTTTTTAGAGCGTCAATAATATCTAAGCGAACGCCATCTTTATTGGGAATCTTTGTGTTTTTTTCACCAACATAAAAACCATCGTAGATACACCGACCGAGATGCTCTGCAAAATGACCATAAATATGACGACTGATGACATCTTTGCCCAAATCCGCATTTATGACGACTTTGTTTTGTGCAAAGATAAAGGTATGCAGACCCAGCAGGATGCCGAGCAATGTGCGTGCTTTCATAATTGAATCTTGTTTTTTAAATTAGAAATTTAGTTGACAAAGCAAAGCTAATCAAAATCCATACATTGTGTCATTTTGACACCTTTTTTTCTTGAAAATACTGAGGGAGGGTTTTGAATTCGTTTTTTTTGTCATTCTGAGGACTAAAGCGTTGGTGTTTAAAACCGAATGGCGCAGCAAATGGGTTCGAGTACCATGTTCGGGGAACTTTTAAAGTTCCCCGAACATAAAGTTCCTCTCCTACAAACGAAGCGCGTCATTAGTAACGAAGTGAAAGAATCTAAACAATATCATTCAGATTCTTTCACTGCGTTCAGAATGACAAAGAAAAAAAGAAACAATGAAACTCATTTTTGAAAATTTTACGCCTGACGCAGGCAGTTCTTTTCGGTTATTGACCCCTCAGTTAAATGACTTTTTTTATTGGCATTATCATCCCGAATATGAAATTGTCTATATCGAAGGGGCAGATGGCACACGTCATGTCGGCGAGCATATTTCACGATTCGAGGGCAGTGATTTGGTCTTGATTGGTCCTTTCATCCCGCATCTCAATTTTGATTATGGCATCAAAACGCCTTATAAAAAATATGTTTTGCACATCAAAGAAGACTTTTTAGAAAGATCTTTTGCTCAAATGCCTGAATTATCGGAGATAAAGGATTTGTTTGAAAAAGCCAGAAAAGGCGTTTATTTTTATGGCAATTCAAAAACAGAAATAGGGGCAACATTGAAAAACATATTCCAACTTCCTCATTTTGAACAGTTTATTGCTGTTTTACAATTGCTGCAATCTATGTCAAAAAGTGCCGAAAAAGATACTTTACATGCCAATCCAGTAGGTCAACATTACAATTTGAAAGAGCAGCAACGCCTAAAAGTCGTTTATGCTTACATCGAAGAACATTATCATGAAAAAATGGATATTTTAAAAATGGCGCAACTGACACATTTAACCCATGCTGCTTTTTGTCGTTATTTTAAAAAAATGACTTTGATGACTTTTACGGAATTTGTCAATCAATATCGTATCAATCAAGCAAAAAAACTGTTGCTTTTGGATAATACTGTTACAGAGGTTTGCTTTGCTTGTGGCTTCGAAAGTCTGTCTTATTTCAATCGGATTTTTAAGAAAGTGACGGGCGAGAACCCTTTGCAGTTTAAAAAATCATTCTTTATGCAAAAATAGTACCTCTCAGTATTTCGAATGAAAAAAGTCAGAAACTTTATAATTTAGGTAAGTTTTTTAACCATTCAACCCAAGCAGCGAAATGAGGGCATTTTTCAAGTAGTATTTCAATACCATTTTCCAAAGCAATCATATTGCCATGAAAGATTTTTTCATAATTAGGTTTAAGGTTTTCGAGACGTTTTGAAGGTGCTGTTGCAGTACCGTCGTTAATTTCTTCGGGATTGGGATAATCTTGAATGATGTGCTTAATACTTTCAACAAATGTTGGTTCATCAGAAAAATTGGCTTCAAAACCAGATAAATCGGCAAAAAGGAGTGCTTCAAACTCATAAGGCTGAATATAGGCTTTGAAACGTGCATTGTTTAGAGTCTTTTCTAAAGCATTTTCTAAAAAAATAACTCGTTCATAAACATGACAATTTTGGGGTATTTGTGTGTATTGTGGGAAATCTGTGCCAAGCCTATAAAAATCAAAAAAAGTTGTTACTTGAACCGAAGAATCTTTTAAAATTCGTAGTAAATCACGTTGGACTTTACCGAAATAGACTGAACCGCCTTTGAAGTTTTTCCCATCTTTAACGATTTTAGTATTTATAATAGTAGGCGTAATCCAAACGTTATACCTTTGGAGAAATGGGCGTAAGACCTCTTTTACAAAGCCCTCTTCAGTTGGTCCTTCTACTAAAATAATAACTTGATTCATAATGCTTTATGGTCTTCCTCCGATGATGTTTTTTTCCCAAATTTCGCCCAAAGTGTATTCTTCAAGCCAATCTACTAAAGCTTCTGAATTGAGTCGTTTAAAAGTTGATTGATTGTCTTGTCGTTCAACAACGACAATATCTTCGGGAGAAAATTGATTGATAAAAGAAGTTGATTGAGTCGAAATAATAATTTGCGACTCTTGAGATGCACTTCGAATTAAACCACTTAAAATATTAAGCGCAGAGGGATGCAAACCCAATTCGGGTTCATCAATAATAATGGCGCGAGGCAATTGTGGTTGCAATAAGAGGGTTGTCAAACAAATCATTCGCAAAGTACCATCCGACAAATGATGTGCTGTGAAAGGTTTATCTGAACCTATCTCTTTCCATTCTAAGCGAATTTTCCCTTTTAAATTTTGCGACTCACGTAAATCAAAACGGTCAAAAAATGGTGCAATACGGCGAACTGTTTTTTCAATTCTATTAAAATGTTGTGGATGGTTTAAACTAAGTGTGTAGAGAAATGCTGCCAAATTAGAAGCATCTTCACGAAATAAACGATTATCTTCTATGTCAGCAAAGCCCTTGACCTCTGCTGTATCGCTTGTATCATGAAAATGGTGAATCTTAAATGATTTTAAATAAATATTTACCCAATAAGCTATGCCATCCAACATATTTCCTATTTTACTTTCAAAAATCCCTTTTGTTAGTTTTTTATCTGTATGCCATTTATTTGTAAATGTTTTAAAGCGTGCAGCTTCTTGCTTTATTATAAATTTTTCATCATTATTAGGTTCTAATTCGATTAAATAATCATTAAATAATCTATCTTCAATTTCAAAAACGATTTTAAGACCTAAATTAGGTGAAACCTTTTTACCAAAATGCAAAAATGTATCAGCTCCACCTTTTTTTGCTGTATAGTTTTCAAGTGTTTGATTAACAACTTGATTTAAAAATTTAAAAAAAGAAATAAAATTTGATTTTCCCGCTCCATTTGACCCAATCAGTACATTTATACTCTTCAACTCAAAATCATCAAGTTGTCGGATAGATTTAAAATTTCTGATACTTATATTGTGAATTTTCATAAAATTACCATTTAGGTCGTAAAAATAAACCAAATTTTCAAAGAGTAGATATTTATTTGTAAAAACGCAATGGCTTAGTTCTTACTGCACCCCTCAGTATTTTTAGAATTTTTCAAGGTTTTATGACTCATTTCTTTTAATTTTGTCCTCTATTCATCACCAAACAGCTGTCCTGCAAACGGCGTAGTTTAACAAATATGAAAAAAGTAAGCCTGCACAATCGGGTGGACAGAGAAGTATTGAAAAAACAGCTTCTCGAAAGTACGGAACCGCGTACCACCATTTCATTTTACAAGTATCACCACATCACTGACCCGCAATCTTTCCGCAATGAGCTGTATTTGACGCTCGACAAAATCGGTACAAAGGGCAGAATCTATGTCGCTACTGAGGGGGTCAATGCACAGATTTCGATTCCAACCGCACAAGCCGAATTGTTTAAAGAAACGCTGTATGCGATTCCATTTTTAAACGGTATCCGCTTGAATTATGCCGTTGACGACGATGGTAAGTCGTTTTACAAACTCATTATCAAAGTCCGTCCTAAAATTGTGGCAGACGGTTTGGACGATTCAACTTTTGACCCTGCGGATACAGGCGTGCATTTGAATGCCGAAGAATTTAACCGCTTGACCGACGACCCTGATACGATTTTGGTAGATATGCGGAATCATTACGAGTCCGAAGTAGGTTATTTCAAAGGGGCTATTTTGCCTGAAGTAGAGACTTTCAGAGAGGAATTAGACATGGTTGAAGATATGCTAAAAGGCAACGAAGGCAAAAACCTCGTCATGTATTGCACAGGCGGCATTCGTTGCGAAAAGGCAAGTGCTTGGTTCAAACATCAAGGTTTTAAGAACGTTTTTCAACTCGACGGCGGCATCATTCAGTATGCGCGACAAGCACGTGAAAAGGCTTTGCCTAATAAATTCATCGGTGTTAACTTCGTTTTTGATGAACGTTTGGGCGAGCGTATTTCAGAAGATATTGTCTCGACTTGTCATCAATGCGGTACACCTTGCGATGCCCATAAAAACTGTGCAAACGATGCGTGTCACTTGCTTTTTATCCAATGTCCGAATTGTGAAGCCACTTTTGAGTCTTGTTGTTCTGAAAAATGTTGTGATTTTACGCATTTACCAAAGGAGGAACAGTTAATTTTGAGAAAAACAGCAGAGTTTAATGGTACTCGGTTTGGGAAAGGACGGTATAAGGCGCATCATAATACTGAGGGGTTGTTGAAATAACTTGTGGATTAGATTTAGAAAATTATAAAAATTTCCTACATCTTTCTACTTTTGTTTATAAGTCATTAAAAATCAAAAGAATAAGAAGATGGAACAAGAAGAATCCGCATATATCACATCATTGCATTTGAAAGGTTACAAAAGTATCCGTGATGTGTCCGTGACTTTGAATAAAGGTCTGAATATTCTTATTGGCGCGAATGGGAGTGGGAAGACTAATTTTTTGGAGTTTTTGGATGCCGTCTTTGAAGGTGATTATGAAAGTTTATTTAACAACACCAATAAATTTGAAAGTGAAATAATTATTAAGCCTTTAATTCTAAAAATGAAAGGAGACAAAGTATTTCAAAAACATATAAAGTATCGTGTAGAAATAGAGTATGGAAAAGATAACTTTAATGCCTATCTTCTTAATGATGAAAAGAAAATTGTTAAAATAGAAGAAAGTAATATTGATATACCTGATTTTAGTCGTACCATTTTAATGAAATTTGATAATCCATTAAATACTATTTTAAAAGAAAAACTTTCATTGAAAGTAAAAATGTTTTCTACTTTAAAAAGAGATTATATTGTAACAGAAATGAAAAAATCTTCTAATCTTCATACATTTTTACATAATTTTTTTGATACATATAAAAATGATTATGAAACATTATCTTCTTTTATTAAAAATCAACCCTTTCATTTTGAAGAATTAGAACAAAATTTGAAATTATTTTCACCTATAAAAAATATAAAAATTGATTGGGAATTAACTCGTCAAACTATTTTTAATGAAGAAGATGAAAAAACAGCTTTAATCGAAGGAATTGACTTCCAATTTTACGTCAACAACGAATGGGTGAATTGGACACAACTATCTGACGGCACAAAACGCCTTTTTTACCTCATTGGCAGCGTCACTTATGCAAAACAAAACGAAATAATCTTAATTGAGGAACCCGAACTCGGTGTACACCCACATCAGTTAGCATTATTGATGAATTTTCTAAAATCCCAAAGTAGAGACAAACAAATCATCATATCCACACACTCACCACAAGTTTTGAATTGTTTAGGAGAAGATGAACTTGACCGCATTATTGTTGCAAGACACGAAGGAAAGGCAGGAACGAAACTGTATCATTTATCCGACGGAGAACAAAAATTAGCTTCTGAATTCATGATAAACGAAGCTTTTTTAAGTGATTATTGGATGTTATCAGGATTTATGAACGAGGAAATGCCCGAAGAAGTATGATAAGAATCGGAATAATTGGCGAAAACTATCAAAACGATGCGTGTGCATTTAAGGCGTTTTTAACCCCTCAGTATAAAGGCAAAGCAGAGTTCATTCCATTGGGTAAATCACTAAATGGGAAACTTTTTGCAGCTAAAAAAATCATTCAAACCATATCGCCGCTTGTAAAAGATAAAGAAATAGATGCTGTCATATTTATGTGCGACCTCGATAACGAATCAAAGAAAGATGTACGAAATCAATGGTTTACAACAATTCAAAAAAGTGCCGATTTTAAAGCCATTTTTTATCTTGCTGTAATGGAATTAGAAGCGTTAATTTTAGCAGATATAGAGACTTTTAACGAAATCTATGGCATAATTGGACAATACACAAAGAATCCAAAGTTTGAAAGCGACCCTAAACAAGTTTTAGAAAACCGAACAAACAAAGCCAAAAGAAAATACGATGAAAACCACGCCACAGAGATTTTCGAAAAACTTCGTTTCGACATTGTTTATCAAAAACACAAAGAAGATGATAGTTTTCAAGCCTTTATTGACAGCTTTGAAGTAGAATTTAATATTAATCCAACGACAAAAGATAGGCTAAAAAAAACAAAAGGCAAAGGACGATAATACGCTCTTTGCCTCTGTTGTTTGCCCTTTTTACTGAGGGGGGTATTAAAATCGCTGCATTATCACACGCGGTCCACCGCCACGTTGTCCGCCACCGCCACCCATCATCGGATTCAAATTATACGTGAACGTCAACATCGCATAACGACCGAGCGAACTGGTCACTTCATTCAAAATATAGTTCACATCTGCCGAACGGGAGATACCTGTGTTGCGGTTTAAGATGTCAAAAATGGCGAATTTCAATTCCCCTTTATTTTGCTTAAACATATATTTTGACAACGATGCGCCCCAAATCGGAATGCCTTT
>JAYTMI010000522.1:0-2950 GCA_043728625.1 Saprospiraceae bacterium
AATGGCAATTTTAAAGAATATTGGGATGTCATTCGGGCTTCTGACAACATGCAAGGCGGCTGTATTTGGGATTGGGTGGATCAGGGTATTCGGACAAAAACGGCGGATGGACGCAGCTATTTCGGTTATGGCGGTGATTTTGGTAGCCATGACCGCTACAATGATATCAATTTCGTTTGCAATGGTTTGGTGGACGCTGACCGCAATCCGCATCCAGGTATTTATGAAGTTAAGAAAGAGTATCAAAATATTTTATTTGAAAATGACAACTGGCAAACGGGTAAAATAAAAGTGAAAAACGAGTTCTCTTTTACCAATCTCAAGGACTATGATTTCCGTTGGGAACTTTTGAACAACGGTTCGAAGGTGTCAGAAGGCACATTTACGGTTGATGCCAATCCTGGCGAAACCAAAAGTATCCCCCTCAGTATTCCGATGCTCAAAGTAGCTGCTGGTTCTGAAATAACATTCAATGTTTATGCTTTTCAACGTATGGCGACCTCTTCAATACCCGCTGGACATGAGGTTGCAAGAGCGCAATTCAGTGGAAATAGCTCTTATTTTGAAGGAAAACAAGCCAATAACGGGGATTTAAAAATAGAGAAAAACCAAAACAGTCTGAAATTCACATCAGGTGATGTGAGTGGTGAAATCAATTTAAATTCAGGCGGAATCAGCCGTTTGGCTTATAAAAACAACAATATTGTTGGCGGCTTTTTTCCGGAACCCTACTTCTGGCGCGCCCCAACGGACAATGACTTTGGCAATGATTTTACCAATTATGCGCGTGTTTGGACTTCGGCTCATGTACGTCGGACGGTGAGCAACGTCAATGTTGGTGAAAAGACGGCTGAAGGCGTGCCTGTGACGATTATCTATCGTTTGCCCGATGTTAAAGCTTTTTATACCTTGAATTATGTGATTAAAAACGATGGTTCAATCCAAATTAATGCAACTTTAGAACTGCCTGCCGATAGCGAAACGCCTGAATTGCCCCGCATGGGTATGCGTTTTGGCTTGCCTTCAACCTACAACCAAGTTAAATGGTATGGACGTGGACCATTTGAAAATTATGCAGATAGAAATACGGCTTCGTTGCTCGGTCTTTACGACGATAATACGGACAATGGCTGGACGCGCAACTATATTCGTCCACAGGAAAGCGGTTACAAAACGGATGCACGTTGGGTAAAATTGACCAATACTGAGGGAGTTGGTATGTCAGTCGAAGGTTTGCAACCGTTGTGTTTCAGTGCGATGTCGCAGCTAACAGAAGATTTTGACGAAGGAACGGTCAAGAAAAATCGCCATGTGACGGATATTGTCAAACGCCCTTTCATCACGCTGCATGTTGACTTAGGACAACGCGGTGTCGGTGGCGATAACTCATGGGGTGCTGAAACGCATGAAGCGTATCGTTTGAAAGCGAAAAAATATACGTATGGTTTTGTCATTCGTCCGATTGGGAAATAGTAGGGCGTGAGAGAGAATTTTAACGTTTTCAAATAAAAGCCACCGAGAATTCGGTGGCTTTTGTTGTTTTCAATCGTGATTTTTGAAAACAGACATGATTTTTAATGCGCCGATTTTTTGAAAAAAAAGATTTTTAAGAAAAAAATAAAAAAAGTCTAAATACTTTTATAAAAAAATAAAAAAGTATTTTACATTTGCTCATTCTTGTTGTTTAGTTTATTTAAATTTTTGTATTAGGTTGAACAGAAATGATAAAAAAGACGAAAAAGCACCCCCCTCAGTATAAAAGTTATTTTTTAAAATAAAACTATAAGAAAGGATACAATCCACATTAGAGGGCTTTTTACTTTTTGTTCAACCTGTTTTTGTAAATTATCTATTTCTTGAAAATATGGCGGATAAGAAAACTTTGTATAAGAGGAGCATATTGAAACAATTCTATTTTGCTCAATCGCTGTCTTGCGCCGACTTGTGTGACAGAATGGATAAAAGTCTGCCGTTGATAACAAAATTGATAGGAGAGTTGATAGAAGAGGGTAAGGTCATTGAAACAGGTTTAGCACCTTCGACAGGTGGGCGGCGACCTTTGATGTATTCGATTAAGTCTGATATTCAATATGTTGTAGCGGTTTCAATGGATCAACTCATTACGAGAATTGCGGTGATGGATATGCAAAATAACGTTGTGGGCGAAGTTGAAAAGGTTGATTTACCGCTGGATAAAAACCCTCAATCACTCTTTAGGTTAACAGAAGCTATAGCCGCCTTCCTTCAAAAAACACCGGTTGATATCCAAAAGATTGCGGGTATTGGCATAGCGATGCCTGGTTTTATAGATGTCAAAAAAGGGATTAATTATTCATTTTTGGAGATTTCGGAGGGCAGTATAACCAAATACATTTCAAAAGCAGTCGGTCTGCCCGTCTTTATTGACAATGATTCCAGTTTGATTGCTTTAGCAGAATTGCGTTTTGGTGCGGCAGGCAATGAGCAAAATGTGATGGTCATCAATATGGGATGGGGCGTTGGGTTGGGACTTATACTTGACGGGGAGCTTTACAGAGGCGACAATGGTTTTGCGGGGGAATTTAGCCACATACCTGTTTTTACCAATAATAAATTGTGTGGTTGTGGCAAAAAAGGGTGCCTCGAAACGGAGACCTCTTTGTTGGTTTTGGTAGAAAAAGCCATTGAAGGTATAAAAGAAGGACGTGTTTCTTCTTTGAAAAACATTCCACACGACAATCCAGAAGAAGCAAATAATCTGATTGTAAAATCAGCCCTTGAAGGCGATCAATTTGCTGTCGAATTGTTGTCAGAAATAGGTTATAAAATAGGGCGTGGCGTGGCGATTTTGATACACTTACTGAATCCAAAATTGATAGTACTGAGTGGTAGAGGTTCTATTGCTGGTAAAATATGGCAAGCACCTATCCAGCAAGCTTTGAATGAATATTGTATTCCAAAGCTTGCTCAT
>JAYTMI010000523.1:0-6259 GCA_043728625.1 Saprospiraceae bacterium
GGTTATGACCGTATTATCAAGATGCTTAATGTTGCAAATGGTGAATTGGTTGTCGAAGAAAAAGGTATTTATTCTATTGAAAAATTCCTCATTTCGAGAAGGTTGATGTATTGGCAGGTTTATTTGCACAAAACAGTGCTTTCTGCCGAGCGCATGTTGACAAAAACCTTGGAAAGGGCTAAATATTTAATCAATACTGAGGGGGTCGCATTAGAGAGTTTTGGACAATTAAATGAGCTACTCAATCAAAAGAATTCAATTTGGCATAGAAAGAATATGAAGGCATTGGTTGTGCGTTTTGCCAAATTAGATGATTACGATATTATTGCTTCATTAAAAATGTGGACAAATAATAGTGACTTCATATTATCTTTTTTGTCTAAAAGTATATTGGATAGGAAGCTTTTCAAATTAGAATTAAAAAACAGACCTTTTGAACAAAGCATCGTGGAAGATGTGTTGCAACTAATATCTAAAAAAGTGCCTTCAAATACGGATTTGAGCTATTTGGTGTTTACAGGCGAAGAAAGCAACTTGACCTATAACAACATTAAAGATGAAATTAAAATTCTTTTCAAAAATGGAGAAATTAGACCCATTAGTGAAAGTATGGATTATGAATTGAATTCTAAAATTGTTACAAAACATTACCTCTGCTTTCCAAAACATTTATAATTTTGCCCATTAATTAGTTCTAATTTGTCCCTCTTTAATGATAATAATGAGGACTAATGTTTTAGAAAATGCCTTTTTTAGATATTTAGACCAACTATGGCAATAAGAATTGCACAATATAAATTTAAAAATTATCTAATTAAATTCTTTAAATCAAACTCAGAATTATGAGAATATTCAACCTTATCCTGTCTGCAGCATTCTGCTTATGTACAGTAGCGGTTATGGCTCAACCAGGCGACACGCCTCCTAATGCACAGCCTGGAAAATGCTATGCAAAATGTATGATTCCTGACCAATACGAAACAGTAACTGAGCGCATCGAAGTGAAGCCCGCTTCTGTTAAGTATGACCAAGTTCCAGCGCAATATGCAGCTAAAACGGAGCAAGTTTTGTCAAAAGCAGCTTCTAAGCGCATCATTGCCGTTCCAGCAACATACGAAACTGTTACTGAGCAAATGATGGTGAAACCAGAAAGTAAGCGTGTCATCACTGTTCCTGCGACTTTTGAAACAGTTACAGAAAAAATGATGGTGAAGCCTGAGACCAAGCGTATGATTCCTGTTCCAGCAACTTATGAGACTGTTACTGAGCGTATTATCTCAAAAGCAGAGTCTAAGCGTATGATTCCTGTACCAGCAACTTATGAAACGGTTACAGAAAAAATCATTGCTAAACCAGAAAGCAAGCGGATGATTGAAGTACCTGCTTCTTACGAAACAGTCACTGAGCAGTACGAAGCACAACCAGCTGGTGAAACAGTACAGATTCTTACACCTAAGTACGAAACTGTTACTGAAAAGATGATGGTCTCTCCTGCAACTACTAAGTGGGTGAAAAAACAAGCAACAAAAGAATGTTTGTCTGCTGACCCTAACGATTGCTTGGTTTGGTGTTTAGTTGAAGTACCTGCTGATTACAAAACTGTTACAAAGCAAGTAAACAAAGGTTGCGATAACTCTGGCGTAGCTAACAGTGGTTGTGTTGTAAAAACACCGATTCCTGCTAAAATGGCGACTCGTTCAATGGTTAAGGTTAAAGCACCTGCGACTGTAAAAGAAGAAGTCATTCCTGCTGAATACAAAACAGTAACAAAGCAAGTTGTTAAAACTCCGGCTTCAGTTAAGGAAGAAGTTATTCCTGCTGAATACAAAACAGTTACAAAGCAAGTTGTAAAAACACCTGCGACTGTAAAGGAGGAAATCATTCCTGCTGAGTATGCTACTGTTACAAAGCAAGTTGTAAAAACACCTGCTGCAACTAAGGAAGAAGCTATTCCTGCACAGTATGCGACTGTTACAAAGCAAGTTGTAAAAACACCTGCTTCTTACAAAGAAGAAGAAATTCCTGCTCAATACGCAACTATCACGAAAAAGGCTGCTACTGCTGGTCCTCAAGTTCGTGAAACAGCAGTTCCTGCTGAGTATGCAACAGTAACTAAGCGTCGCTTGGTTAAAGCTGGTGGTTTCTCTGAGTGGAGGGAAGTTCTTTGCGGTGACAAAGTAACGGGTGCAACGGTTCGTTCTATCCAAAAAGCGTTGAAAGACCGTGGTTATGATCCTGGTCCAGCTGACGACATCATGGGTGCGCGTACTAAAGCAGCTTTGACCAAATATCAGCAAGACAAAGGTTTACCTGTTGGTAACTTGAACTGCGAAACTTTGAAATCACTTGGCTTGCCTTGTAACTAATCTAATCGTTTAGTTTTCAATAGTTTAGTAAATAAAAAAATCCCCGCCTCGATTTGCTCGAAGCGGGGATTTTCGTTTTACATTAATTCAAAAGCCGCCATCTTACCCCAAACCTAAACGTTGCTTCAGGTACTGGATAATTGTATATTTGATAATAACGACTACCCGTATAAGCCCCTAAAAGGTTTTCCATTTTGACAAAAAAGCGGAATGACTGAACTTTGAAAGATAAAAAAGCATCGAGAGATGGGTGAGCCGCTACTTTCTCTGTCTCTTGTACATAAAATTGACCTGTCAAAGGCATGTAAGCGGGTGCAAACCACGCAGAAGCATACCGCAAATCAAATCCTATACGTGCCAGCATCGCTTTTTTGAATATTTTTCCTTCAACATAAAGGCTGTTTTTTGAATAAATATCAGGTAAGCGAATGGAGTTTTCCGTTGGGCGTTGAAAAGCTATGGTATTATCGAAATGAAATCTGCCTAATTTTACATTTTCTGTCAAAATTAACTGCACGATACTGAGGGGGGCATTGGCTTGTTGTGGCAGTAAGTTTTTATCAAAATAAATATAATTATTCAACAACGAATAAGCAAAAGTGCCTTCAAAACCTATTTTTGGTACTGATAAAGTGCCAGAGAGGTTGGTTTCAAGTGTCTTTTTAAAATTATTTTCCCAAAAAGGACGTTGCGTAATAACGATGTCATTTTGAATCAAAGAAGGCTCGTAAAGTTGATTAATGGCTTTAACTGTTAGACTTCCGATATTTTTTAAATTGTAAAACAACTCACCGCTTAGTCTATAATCGCCTACATTGTATCCCAAAACATTGAAATGGGCATACGTTTCGACCTTCAAATTGTCGTTGGGTGTGAAGTTCCAACGACCCCTCAGTATCACATTGTTAAAATTGCGCGCTCCTAATTCTTGATTGATATTGTGGAATTGATGACTGATACCGACCTCAAACCAATCATTTTGCGTAGAAAGTTTCACTTTTTGAGTTGTATCAATGGTTCGAAGCCGCGAAGTACTCAAATTAAAGACATTTTCAAGCATCCTCTCTTGAAGAAAAAAACGAACCCCACGACTATCATTCAGCAAACTGCCATAAAAATTGGAATCAATCTCAAGTGGTGCACTGTTTTCAAAAGCATCACTTGAACGATACTTAGCACTGCGATACGTAATTTGATGAGATGCCAAAAAGTTACGTTTTGTACCAGTAGAATCACGCCTCAATTTTAGGTATTGCAAGTAACTGTACTCATATTTTTCATGACGTGTCGTCGCATTTTTCAACAAAGGTGTTGGTACGATTGTCGTTAATTGACCGGCATCGCTTTTTTTTGTAAAAAAAGAATCACTTTGAATGCCGCCTTGGTCTTTTTGATTGATGATATTCGATGTAAAAGTCGCATAACCATCATATCGCTCACGATGCACCCACAAACCCAAACCAAAAGCGACCGACCGACCACGCGGCACGTCGTAAGTAAAGCCCGAACCGCCTAAGAGTTTGTTGCCTACTTTGGGTAAAGTCGTCAAATTAGAATTCCACAAACGATTATAATCAATGGATAAATGGACATCATTTGCAAAATTGCGGCTGAATTTTGCAATAAATGAACCATTCGTTTGGCTGGCTGCCGAGTAGAAAACATCCGTTAAAGTCTTGGTTTGCTGATAGAAACGTATATCTGAATTTTTGATTTCATAAACATCAAACGCATGTAAACCCATATCTAAACCCCGCCTAAAAATCGGCTGATATACTGAGGGGTAGGCTGCCGTAGAAGGCATTCCAAGATGAAAATAATCGAGTGACCGCCGCCGAGTTGGGTCGTATTGTTGAAAATATTTATTGAGTAACGAGTCATTTTCTGGAAAACTAACGGCAGGATTGTTCGGAAAAAATGAAACAATATTTGCCGTATCCAACTCTACATCTGATTGAGTAGAATCTGTTTCAGGTGTCACCGTTGAATTTGGATTGCCAAAACGTTCACTTGGAAATTGTGCAACGGCTGTTTTTAAGCATAAAAAAAGAAAACCGATTGTGAAGACAAACGGTTTTAGGTAATGGCGAATGGTAAATGGGGAATGGTGAATGTTTAAGGTATTGTCATGCAACACTTTATCGTCCAAAATAGTATCTTTCATTTTATGCCATTTCTTTAATGGATTGATTTTCAAGTAAATAGAAAAAAAATCATGAATAAATGCCCCCCTCAGTATCATCTTATATATGTTTAAAGTCCTAAAACGGCAGGGTTCATACCCATATTTGAGAAACCACCGTCGTGGAAAAGATTTTGCATTGTCACGTAACGCGTCAAGTCGCTGAACATAGAAATACAGTAATCCGCACAAGCTTCTGCGGGTGCATTGCCAAGTGGCGACATTTTAGTTGCGTAGTCAAAAAACTCTTGGAATCCTTTGACACCTGAACCGGCTGTCGTCCATGTAGGCGATTGCGAAATCGTATTGACACGAACATGGTTTTTAACGCCAAAATGGTAGCCAAAGCTGCGTCCGATAGACTCTAACATCGCCTTAACGTCTGCCATTTCGTTATAATCTGGAAAAACCCGTTGTGCTGCCATATAAGTCAAGCCAACGATGCTGCCCCAATCTGCCATAGCATCTTGTTTATACAACACTTGCATCATTTTGTGGAACGACAAAGCACTGATGTCAATCGTTTGTTTCGACCATTCGTGGTTGAGGTCTGTATAATGTTTCCCTTTACGAACATTGACTGACATACCGATAGAATGAAGGACAAAATCGAGTTTTCCACCCAAAACCTCTTGACTTTGTGTAAAAAGTTTATTCAAATCGTCCATATTCGTCGCATCACAAGAGATGACTTCAGCATTAAGTTTTTCGCTCAACACTTTGATTTCGCCCATCCGCATAGCGACGGGTGCATTTGTGAGGACAATAGTTGCGCCTTGTTCGACGCATTTTTCAGCGACTTTCCAAGCAATTGATTGTTCATTAAGTGCGCCAGAGATGACGCCGCGTTTTCCCGCGAGTAAATTGTTTGACATATTTTACATTAATTTTGGTTTGTAAATGACGCGCAAAGGTAATTAGTAATGATCAATGATGAATGATGAATGATGAATAAACTTCGCCAAGTTTAAAACTTGGTGCAAGTTGTAGAAATACGCTTACTTATTTCTTCCTTAACTGCCTCAAAATCGCCAATTCCTTGTAAGCGTCTCTGACTTCTTGGGCAGGATAGCCAAAATACGTTTTATCTCCTGCCAAGTCTTTTGACACGCCCGATTTGGCTAAAATGATAGCTTTTTTACCAATTCTAAGATTTTGAGCGATACCTACTTGACCATAAATGACGACTTCATCTTCAATAACAGTATTGCCACTGATGCCTGTTTGGGCAGCGATAAGACAGTTTTTGCCAATCTGTGCATCGTGTCCGATATGTACTTGGCAGTCAATTTTAGTGCCTTCGCCAATAATCGTATCGCTCGATACACCTTTATTGATGGTGCAACCTGCGCCAATGTCCACATTGTCCTCGATGACGACGCGACCACCTGATCGCCATTTTTTATACCCCTCAGTATTCTTTTTAAAATAAAACGCATCTGTACCTATAAGCGTACCTGCGCCAATTGTTACATTTTTACCAATAACGGTATAATCGTGAATAACGGTATTGGCTTGTATATAACTGCCAGCACCTATGCGTACATGATTGCCAATGACGACATTAGATTCAAAAACAACGCTGGGATGTATGGTTGCTGATTCTGCGACCTCTATACTGAGGGGGGTAAATGGACGCTGTTGACGCACAAGGTTGTCATAAGCCTCAAATGGCTGCGGGTGAATAAGGACAACTTTTCCTTCGGGAATG
>JAYTMI010000524.1:0-6703 GCA_043728625.1 Saprospiraceae bacterium
GAGAGTTGGTAAGCCATTTTATCACCTGCTTTGTTGAACGAAATCGCACCCAAAGCAACAGTTCCGTCTTTTGAAAGGGTGTTTGGGTCAATAACTACTGAGGGGGGGGCATTGAGGTCGTTTTGGACGTACAAAACAAATTGGTTTTGCAAACCATCGTTTTTATAAAAATAATATTTGTCCCCTTTTTTGAAAGGCGAGCCAAATTTTTCATAGTTCCACAACTTTTCAATGCGCGTTTTGGCAGCTTGACGGTTTGGGATTTTGTCGAGATAGGCATAAGTGACTTCATTTTGTCGTTTGACCCAATCCTTTGTTTCCGACGAGTTGTCGTCTTCGAGCCAGCGATAAGGGTCTGCGACTTTTATGCCGTGATAGTCGTCTATTACTGAGGGGTCTTGCCTTGTTATTGGATAGGTCGGTTTATTACTTTGCATAGTTTGCGCTTGAGTTGAATAATTAAACAGCGTTAAAGAGATAAATAAAGTGCCTGTTAAAACGTTCATTTTCGTAAATTGATTGATTTGGTGATGAAAAATTTTATAAAAACGTTGGATTTTATATGTTTGTGTAAAATAACTTAATTTTGTCTTTGCATTAACTCTATGATGAAAATAAAAATTCAAAAATAGAAAATAGCTTCTAATAAATTCTAAATATTATGATGTTAAAAAATAAAGGATTTTCTCTTCTTTTATGTTTTCTTTTTGCTTTTATGGGTGGTCTTGAATCTCAAGACTATGTAACAGACCTTAGAAAAGCGAATCAGTTGCTTTCAGTTGCTCAGGAACGGGATCGCGTTGCGGCAGAAGCGCTTCAAGATGTAAAGAGCCGTCGGCTACGATTGGAGGAAGACATGACAGATGCTCAGGATAATCCCAATTCAATTTCAAAAGCAGAGAAAAATAAATTAAAAAGTGATATAAAATCATTGCAAAAAAAAGAAGCAGATTTGCTTCAAAGACGCAAATATGCGAATAATCTTTTGTTGGATGTGACAGATATTTTGCAAGCGACGACGAAGAAACGGTCTAAATTTATTTCCGAGTACGAGAAACGTTTTGGTGTTATAAAATTAAATGAAAGGATTGAAAGTCAACCTGTTACGACTGTTAATGCTCAACCTGTTGAAGAACCTAAACAGGAAATCTCGAAACCCACGGGGAAAGAAACGAATCAAAAAACAACGATTGCGGAACTTGAGAAATCAGCATCAAATCCACCGCAACCATTTGTGGGCAGTGATGTGATTACCCCTGTACCTTCTGAATCAGATAAAAAAGAAAAGCAAGAGAAAACGAAAGTAATAAAGCCTTCTAAAACGAAAGCAGTAGCAACAACTGATAGTCAAACTAACAAAAATGAGCCTCAACCTAAGGCAAATAAAACGACAAAAAAGAAAGCTGAATCAAAGGCGAAAAGGCAAGATGATGTTGTTGTAGCTGAAACAAAAACCAAAGAGAAAAGCCCTAAGAAAATGATTAACACAAGTACTAAGACACGACAAGAATCGAGTAAAATAGCCATTAATTATAAAAATTTTGACCCAAAAGATGATGTTATGTCAAATTCGCCTTCCAGTTTGGACTGTAATCTGGCATTCGATGGCATGGACAGTTTTACAGGTAAAAAGAAACAGGAAACGACACCTATTACTTTGTTCGCACATACCGACGATTTCATGCGGACAGCTATGAAAGATAAGGATTTTGTCATCTGCACAGCAACGGCAACGCGTATTGAAGGCAGTCGAATTGTTTATCTGAATTTGATAATGACGATTCAAACGAAAGAGGCACAACGTACTTTTGGTTTTTTGGATAGAGGTGCTTTGATTATTTTTCGGTTGATAAATGGTAAAAGAATCAGTTTAGCAACCAATAAAACCGATATTGGTGTTGTGGATGTTGAAAAAGGAACGACAACTTTTCGCGCACAATTGGCTATTTCTGAAGCGGTAGAGTTGACCCAATCTGAATTGGATGTGATACGCGTATCTTGGAGTGTTGGCTATGAAGACTATGAGATTTATGATATGGATGTGTTGCGTAATTTGTTCAAATGTTTGGATAAAAAATAGATAAGTAGTGCTTCGTTAATTTGTTTAAATGAATCACGAATTAATGAATCACGAATTAATGAATCACGAATTAACGAATCACGAATTAACGAATCACCAATACCCAAATATGAAATGGACAGAAAACGGCATTCACATTTTTGAATTAACCATTGATGATGCCGAATGGCTTTCAAAGATTGCTAAAAAGGCTTATTTTGACAACTATACACATCTTTGGTACGATGATGGTGCTTGGTATGCAGAATATTGTTTCAATGTTGAACGACTACGTCTAGAACTTTCAGATGAAAATGCTCAGTTTTTGGGTATAGAAGACGCAACGGAGCCGCTTGGTTTTTTGAAAATTAATATGGATTACCCCCTCAGTAAAACGCGTTGTCAATCGAAAGATTTAGCTTTATTGACCTTTGATACGGATGAAATTCCTAATGCTCTAGAGCTTGAACGGATTTATTTGACGAAAAGCGGACAGGGCAGAGGTATTGGACAACGTTTGGTTCAATTGACTTTTGATGTGGCTCGTACAGGCGGTAAAGATGTGGTTTGGTTAAAAGCGATGGATGCAAGTCCTGCTATTGGTTTTTATGAAAAAATGGGTTTTACCAAATGTTGTACGATGAATTTGGGTTATGAAAAAATGAAAACGGAACTACGTGGTATGAAAGCTCTGAAGAAAGACATCTTTTCTGACTGAATATTGTTGATTGAATATTGATTATTGAACGGTAAAACAATAATCAATAAAAAAAAATGCCTCATCCGAAGGAATCGAATGAGGCTTGCGATATGAATGATTTACTAATATTCTTAATCTACATTGTCGTGCAAAAACGAATTGCCACTTGTTTTCAATTCATCGTTTTCGTCAATTGACCAGCCCGACATCATCTTTTCAGAAGAGTGTTGAACAGAATCGAGTTTGACACCCCGACGCAAGTAAGCGGGCTCATTTTCCATTTCGATTATCGTCTGTGGATTACTCAATTTCAATGTATTCACACTTGAACGCAAACGCTCACGACGTGCTTGTTCTTGAACCAAACGACGGCGACGATCTTCTTCGTTTCCTTTGTCTTCAACCTTAACAGGCTGTTGGGATTGCGAATGTGTTTGTGGTGCATTGAACACAGGCGATTTCGGCTTTGAAAAACGTTCAGATTCAAACTCTATAACAGAATTTGACCCCTCAGTATTGTCAAAGCCAAACCCGAAAAAATCAGGCTTTTTGTCTTTTTTGACGGTATCCTCGTCCAATGAAACGACAATTTTACCATCATTACGACCATGTTGAACGTTAGGAGCCAAACGGCTTTCAAAACCCGTTGCGATGACTGTTACAGCGACTTTATCACCTAAAGTATCGTCATAACAGTTACCCCAAATGAGGTTTGCACCTTCGCCTGCTTCTTCTTGAACAAACTCTGTGACGCTGAAAATTTCGTCCATCGTCACTTCTTTCGTTCCACTAGTAATATTTACAAGGATGTGTTTCGCTCCTTGAATGTTATTATCTTCCAATAAAGGCGACGACAAAGCAGCATCAACCGCTTTCAAAGCGCGATTTTCGCCTTCTGCTAAGCCAATGCCCATTATTGCCACACCTGAACCACGCATGACTGTATTGACATCTTCAAAGTCAACGTTGACATAACCCGGAACGGTGATGATTTCAGCAATGCCTTTTGCAGCCGTCGTCAAAATATTGTCCGCTTGTGCGAAAGCATGAGAAACCGACATATTGCCATAAATCTGGCGGAGTTTGTCGTTGGAGATAACGATGATGGTATCAACGTTTTTCTTCAACTCTTCCAAACCATCAGTGCCCTGTGTGACACGTTTTTTACCTTCAAAAGTAAAAGGTAAAGTAACGATGGCAACGGTCAAAATGCCCATTTCCTGCGCTGTTTTTGCAATGATAGGTGCAGCACCTGTACCTGTTCCACCGCCCATTCCAGCCGTAATGAACAGCATTTTAGTGCCATTTTCAAGATAACGTTTGACATCTTCAATGCTTTCAAGGCAGGCTTGCTTACCACGTTGTGGTTGTGAACCTGCGCCCAAACCTGCTGAAACGGAAGGTCCCAGTTGGATGCGTGTCGGCACGGGACTTAGCTCCATTGCCTGAGAGTCAGTATTGCAAATAGCAAAATCAACGCCGATGATGCCTTGCTTATACATGTGCGTGACTGCATTCGAGCCGCCACCGCCAACACCTATAACCTTTATGATAGATGGTTCTTCTTGTTTGAAATTAAAAACCATTGTTGTTCTGTTTAAGAATTAATGAATTATGGTTTCATAGTTAAAAACATTGATTGACAATGTTCTATACTGCTTTAAAAATGACTTTATCATAAATATTTTTCAAAGAAAAATTCTTCCCTAAAATGCGAATACGTTCATTCATGTCGTAATAATCCGTATTCAACCATTCGTTAGGTCGTTTTGTCCTTGAAAAAACGGTAATATAAGGCTTGTCTTGTTCTACAAAAACAATGTGTTGCAAAGAAGGCATAGTTTTATAGCAAGGCAATTTATTTCTTATATCAAACTCTTTCGTGGATTTTGAAAAAACCTCAACAATTACTGACGGATTACTCGTTGCAGTCATTGTTTTTTTATAATGATGCAATACAATTTCACCGTGAACAACATGTAAATCAGGCTCAAAAATATCATTACTTTTTTCAACATAAACAGGACGATTGCTACCGAAGCAACGGAATGTTGTTCTATCAAGTTGTGAATTGAACAACCATGAAAGATTGTCAATTATAGTTTCATGACTTAATGCGCCATAACTCATAGTGCCAACGATTTGATTATCATAGTATTCAATCTTAAATTCTGGTAATTCAATCAATGACCAGAATTCCTCCTTCGTCGCAGGAATCCAAACCAATTCATCTGTTGCGCTGAATCTTTCGCGCAAATATTCTGCTGTTAATGGTGCGGTGGCTATTGCTGTCATTTTAATTCAATTTTTGACAAAAATAAGCAATTTTTCAAAATTAAACGGCGTAATTATTATAGCAAAATTTCATCTCATCACACTGCCTAATAAGTAAAAGAATAAGCATATAAATAAGATTGACCCTAAAATCAACCCGTAACCTAAAATAAACTTTTTCTTTGAATTTAAAATAAAAGAAATAAACAACTGTAATGTAAACAGAATCAATAAAACTATAACTGAATTCGTGAGAAACAACAAACTATAATAAACAAAAGCTGTAATCATGGCTACGCACAATGTTTTTATAACAGCTTGAATATTTTTCATACCCCCTCAGTATTTTACCTTATTTCAAATCCACATCAGGTTCTGCTTCAAACCATTCTTTCGTTTTTTTGAATATGCTTTCCAACCATTTACCGCCTTGTGGCTGTGTTTTTTCATCCACAAGAGGATTGTCAAATTTGACGCTCTCTAAAACGCTCTCTACAATTGGTTTTTCTACGACAAGTGGACGTGAACGAACATTCTCTTCTTCAAAAGCAATGCCATTTAGCAATAAACCAATCGCAGTTGAGTAAATAGGGCTTGCCACTTGTTCTGTATAACCATGACCGAGATGCTCAATCGGAACACCGATGCGCGTGCTCATACCAGTATGGAATTCACATAGTTTTTCAATGTCGCGGAGTAAAGACCCACCACCTGTCAATACGATGCCACCAATAAGTTTTCGCTCGAAACCAGAACGGCGAATTTCCCAAACTACGTAGTCGAAAATCTCCTCCATACGCGCTTGTATAATACGAGCGAGGTTCTTTTCGCTGATTTCTTTGTAATCACGACCTTTGATGCCTGGAATCGTGATGATACGGTTGTCGTACACTTCTTCTGACATAGCTGCGCCAAATTTGACTTTCAAGGCTTCTGCTTGATGCTGCATTACTGTACAACCTTCTTTGATATCAGAAGTAATCACATTACCACCAAAAGGAATGACTGCTGTATGGCGAATGATGCCTTCTTGGAAAATAGTGATGTCCGTTGTACCACCACCAATGTCAACAAGCGCAATACCCGCTTCTTTTTCTTCATCGCTCAAAACAGCAACAGCTGAAGCAATGGGTTCTAAAGTCATGCTTTCAACTTTCAAAGTTGTACGCTCGACGCAACGGTGAATGTTGTTCGAAGCCGAAATTTGACCTGTGATGATGTGGAAATTCGCTTCAAGACGTACACCACTCATACCAATTGGGTCGGTGATGCCTTGTTCATTGTCAACGGTGTATTCTTGTGGAATAACATGCAGAATCTTGTCGCCGGGAGGCAACACAAGTTTGTGCATATCATTCATAAGCCGTTGAATGTCTTTTTGGCTGATTTCGGTGTGGTCGTTATCGCGAGTGAGGATACCCCGATGTTGTAGGCTTTTGATGTGTTGACCCGCGATGCCCACATGAACATGTGTGAACTTCGTTTTAGCCATACGCTCAGCTGAGGAAACAGCTTCATGAATAGCATTTACGGTCTTTTCGATATTTGTAACAACGCCGCGCATCACGCCGACGCTATCTACTTTACCGACACCAAGAATTTCTAATTTGCCGTGTTCGTTTTTACGACCAGCGATGGCACATACCTTTGTTGTACCAATGTCGAGAGCA
>JAYTMI010000525.1:0-3989 GCA_043728625.1 Saprospiraceae bacterium
TTGGTTTGGTCGGTTTGCAAAGTCACGCCAGCTGCACCCGTTTTTTTTACCATATCTTTAACGTGTTCAATCAGCGCAATGGAAAAGCCTTTGCTACGTGCTTCAGGCACAACAAATAGGTCATTGAGCAACCACAAACGCGCTAAACGAATAGAGCTAAAAGTCGGATACAGTTGCGTGAAACCAGCCGGAGTCCCCCCCTCAGTATAAATGAGAAAAATAATGCTTTCATGCTTCAATATACGTTCCGTCAAAAACTGGCGTGTTTTCAATTCATTGGCGGGCATCTTATACCAAACCCTATAGGCTTCAAAAAGCGGTACAATGTCGTCGAGATGTTCAAGAGTGGCTTGAATTATTTTCATAGTAACGTATTGATTTTCAATATTTTATTCCATGGCACATTTGCCAGCATAACCTAAAACGATGAGCCAAACTATCCCTTTTCCAAGAAAAAAAAGGAAGCCGCCGATGCCAATCCGCTTGAACCAAAGTTTTGTCTTTTCATTCATACTGTCTAAATTTTCGCAAAGTAACAAAGTAGCGGTGGTTTAGTTGGTATTTGAAAAGGAAAATTATAGGGTTTTATAAAACCTCTGCAAAAGCCGCTATGTATTTATCAATATACATTTGCTTCGACTTTGATTTGTATTGCATTATATAACGTGGGTGTTCCAATGCCACGATTTTCTTGAAAAAGGACATTTTACCATTTAGCTTTGTCAAAAATTGTTCATTTTGTCCTGTGCCAAAACAAAAACATACGTCTGTATTTACGCCCATTGAAATTTGCGTTTGGATATTCCAAACCATAAAATCATAAACTGCATCGGTGAGTTTTTTGCTGTCATAATAATTGTAATTGACCTCTTTTCCGTTGTCTTTTAGGGATGTAAAACCCAATGGACAAACGGAATTGATATAAAAATGCTGATAGAAAGCCGGTGCACCCCCAAAGCCGTTAATCATATCATAGACAAAAACCGACGATGGTTCATAAGTATCTTTTCCTGAGTAAGGTAATGCACATTCATTTTTCAAACGATGCGAATCGGTAAACGGCACACCCGTTACACCCGCACCAAAACGTCCTGGATTGATACCTAAAATCAAATGACGTTGTTGGTTGTCATCATAAAACTTCTTGTAAAATGCGCCAGAAAGAGCCAAAACCTCTGGATTTTCCTTGAAAGGGTTCATTATGCGGATGCCTGCTGGCAATTGACCCGTAAATTCGACTTGCTCATTGAAAGCGATGATTTTATCTGCGAAAGTGTCCATTTTATGATTTTTTATAACCCCAAAATTATCATATAAATAAATAAACCTTATTTGCATTCATAAGTAAAAAATTCGTGTAATTTTAGCATATTCTCACTAAGAACAATATTTTTGCTATTAAAAGCTATGGCAGAACTTAAAATTGACTTCGATGGCAATTGGAAAGAAATCATTATTGAGTTTTTTGAAGATTTCGTTGCCTTTTTCCTACCTAAATTGTATCCTCATGTAGATTTCAGCCGCAAACCTGAAATTTTGGAACAAGAACTCATTCAAATACTTGAAGCTATCGGCAGCGACGGTAAGCGTGTAGCCGATAAATTGCTAAAAGTATGGCTAAAAGACGGCACAGAAAAGTGGATTCTGGTTCATATCGAAATTCAATCATACTTTGAAAAGTGGTTTTCTAAACGGATGTACCAGATATTTTCGATGATTTTTCATAAATATGACCATAAAATCGTAGCAGTTGCTATCTATACAAATACGAAAACACCTCGTTTTTACAACCGTTTTGTAGAAGAAAACTTCGGTACTTCTGTCATTTACAGATTCATAGGCTATCGAATTATGCGACAAAAAGAAAGTGATTTATTAGCATCTGATAATATTTTCTCTCTTTTTGTTTTATCCAATTACTACGTCAATAAAACACGAAAAGACTTACGAAAACGCTTAGAGTTAAAGGAAAAGATGATGGAATTGGCAGATGAACGTCAAATTTCGCGCACACGAATGGGACGTTTTTTCTTTTTTATTGACAACATTATGAAAATTCCGTTAAATTTACAGCACGAATTTAAAGGTTTTATTTTTTCAAAATATAAAATACCAATACAAATGCCAAGCGCACTTTATAAAAATGTCAAGGAATGGAGTGACTACTTTTCCAAAGAAATATATGGAGACACTGTTGAGGTACTCGTTGAAAAAGAACGTGAAAAAGAACGTGAAAGAAACAAAAAAGTCATCCTAAGACTTCACATTGAAAAACAATGGTCTGCCAATCAGATTGCAGATGTATTAGATATACCACTTCAAGAGGTAGAACAGGTTATTGCTGATAACACGGCAAAGTGACCCCTCAGTATAAACGTAAATTTTATGACAATTTCCGCTATTGTGGCTTGCGCCAAAAATAGGGTCATCGGCAAAGACAACGAGATTCCTTGGTACTTGCCCACCGACTTCGCTTACTTCAAGCGTACAACGATTAATCATCACATCATCATGGGGCGCAACTGTTTCGAGAGCATCGGTCGTCCTTTGCCAAAACGTACAAATATCGTTATCACCCGCAATCCGTTTTATATCGCGTCGGGTTGTTTGATGGTCAATTCTATTGCCGAAGGCTTAAAAATGGCTGAAAACAATGGCGAAACAGAGGCTTTTATCATTGGTGGCGGTGAAATTTATAAACAATCCGTTGACCTTTGGGATAGGCTTTATTTGACAGAAGTGGATTTAGATACTGAGGGGGATGTTTTTTTTCCTGAATTGGATTTGTCAAAATGGCAACTGGTTTCGGAAGAACATCATAAAAAAGATGAAAAGAACGAATACGATTATAGTTTTAAGGTCTTTGAAAAAATTTAACATCGTAATAATAACAATTAAACATGTATTTTTGCCCTTCTGAACGTAGTAAAAGAATCTAAATAAAACATTGCCATTCAACAGTTTATACAGATTCTTTCACTTCGTTCGGAATGACAAAAAAGTACATTAGTATTTACAAGTTACATACAGCCTACCCCCACTTTTCACTTACAACTTTTCACTAAAAAACATACACTATGCGAGAAGACTTCCTACACTTTCTTTGGCGAACACGCCGTTTTGATATGTCAAATTTGGAAACGACGACAGGGCAGCGTCTTGAAATCCTCGATTTTGGCGAATACAACCGCTTGGATGCAGGTGCTGATTTCCAGAATGTTAAACTCAAAATTGATGATTTGACGTGGTTTGGCAATGTCGAAATGCACCTCAAGTCTTCTGATTGGTTGTTACATAAACATCAACATGATGCGGTTTATCGCAATGTCATTTTGCACGTTGTTTATGAAGAAGATGTGCCAATTTTTCATCAAAACAAGGAAAATAACCTTTCAAAAACGAAAAATACTGTTGAGGTACGAAATCCCGATAACATCGGGAAGGGGGCTCTTTTACCTTGTCTGGTCTTAAAAAACCGCATTCCCGAAGGCATTTTTCAAAATTATTGGTCTCTTTTGAACAATGAGCATTGGGTTCCTTGCCAACATCATTTTTTTAAAGTATCTGAAATAACAAAATACTTGTGGCTCGACCGTTTGTTAATTGAGCGTTTAGAACGCAAAACCGATGCGATTTCAGTTGCTTATGAACGTAATTGTGGTGATTGGGAAGAGACTTTTTGGCAATTCATAGCGCATTATTTTGGCTCAAAAGTCAATGCTGAACCGATGGAAAGGTTGGCGCACGGGCTACCTCATTTGGTATTGGCAAAGCATAAAAATCAACTTTTTCAGATAGAAGCATTGTTGTTTGGGCAATCAGGTTTGTTAGAAACTGATTTTAATGATGATTATCCAAAAGCCTTGAAAAAAGAGTTTCTGTTTTTACAAAAAAAGCACAACCTCGTAGCACCTGTTGGAAAAACAACTTGGAAATTCTCACGGATGCGTCCACAAAGTTTTCCGACCATTCGCTTGGCACAATTGGCG
>JAYTMI010000526.1:0-2489 GCA_043728625.1 Saprospiraceae bacterium
GCTTATCGGTGCCAGTGTGGTCGTTAAAGGCACGACTCGTGGCGCAGTGACAGACCTTGATGGCATCTATCAACTCGAATTAAAGAAAGGTAATTATGACATTGTTATTTCGTATGTCGGCTACTCAACGGTTGAATCTAATGTGGAAATACAGTCGGATATGACTTTAGATGTGCTTTTATCGTCTTCGATTGCTTTAAAAGAGGTCATCGTGTCAGCAGATATAGCCATTGACCGCAAAACGCCTGTGGCATTTACCAATATCGGAACGGTCAAAATCAAAGAGGAATTGGCTTCGCAAGACTTGCCGATGCTTTTGAACTCTATGCCTGGGGCTTATGCGACGCAACAAGGCGGCGGCGATGGCGATGCACGTATTTCTATACGTGGATTCAATCAACGAAATATTGCTGTTATGCTTGATGGTATTCCTGTTAACGATATGGAAAACGGTCAAGTGTATTGGTCAAATTGGTTTGGGCTCAATCAGGTGACTAAAACGATGCAAGTACAACGGGGTTTGGGTGCATCGAAAATTACGATTCCAGCCGTTGGTGGTACGATTAATATTTTGACAAAAGGTTTTGAATCAAAACCTTCGTTAGAAATCAAGCAAGACGCAGGCTCGGGTAGTGCTTTTCAAACTTCAGTCGGCTTCACAACAGGGCGTTTGAAAGGCGATTGGGGCATTACAGGGGCGTTTTCTTCAAGAAATTCTGATGGGTGGGTGGACGGTAATTACTCAAAAGCCTTGTTTTACTTCTTACGGATTGACAAGGAATTTGGTAAACATTTGATTACACTTTCAGGTTTTGGTGGACCGCAAGAGCATGGTCAAAGAGCTTTTTCATCGCCGATTGCTGCCACAGATTCTAAATTGGCAAGTGAATTAGGGGTGCCTCAAACGGCTATTGACAGACTTAAACCCCGTATAGACAGAGGTTTGCGATACAGCGATGCGTGGGGTTACTTGAATGGCGAACAAAAAAGTGTGCGGTTCAACTATTACCACAAACCGCAGTTCAGTTTGCGTCATTCGTGGCGTATTTCAGATAAAACCTTTTTGTCTAATGTCTATTATTTGAGTGTTGGTAAGGGTGGTGGAACGAATATTACGTCAACTCCGAGTTTCGATTCCTTGAATCAACTCAACTTGGCGAATGTTGTTTTGGGTAATAAAGGTACATACGCGACGACTTCAAACGTCATTCGCGCCAGCGTCAACAATCATATTTGGTATGGTTTGTTATCTACTTTACGTCATGAATTCAGTAAAAAAACGACCTTTTCAGGCGGTATTGACTTGCGTTCCTACAAAGGTTCGCATTATCGCATTGTCAAGGATATGTTAGAAGGTCGGGCGTATATCGGTTCGCGCAACGCCCGTATTGACGAACAAACAACGATACTCGGTGTGGGAGATAAATTTTTCTATAATAATGATGGTTTTGTTCGTTGGGCAGGGACATTTGGGTTGCTGGAATATTCTGAAAAAAACTGGTCTTGGTTTTTGAATGCCTCAACTGCCATGTCTCAATATAAATATCACGACAAAATGTATGCTGAAACATTTGTTGTTGATGGCAAAACTTATTACACGTCCAATGTGTCAGTCCGTGCGCCTTTAAGTTCCGAAGCGAATATCAAATTGCGTGTGCCTATCATCAACGGAACGATGTACACCGTTGACCACCCAACTCAAACGCTTTATAATTATGCAAAAGCAAAAGGTTACACGATTGACTCCACAACAGCCCAAGACCAAGTCATCGGTTGGCTCAATTTGCCTTCTTTTACCTTGAAAACGGGCTTTAACTACCGTTTTAATCGCCAAAACAGTCTTTTTGCTAATGTCGGTTGGTTGTCAAAAGCGACACGTTTCAATAATGTTTTTTATTCTGCCTATAGTTCAGGTTCAGCTACGAAAGGCGAATTAGGTCGTGTTTTATTGGCTCGAAACTATAAAAATGAAGACATCAAAGCCGTCGAAGTGGGCTATCAATATCGTAGTCCTAATTTTGCAGCCAATATCAATGCGTATTATACGCTTTGGAAAAACAAACCCGTTGAGTCTCAAATACTTGTTTTGGAAGACCCTGCGGACATAAATTCTGACCGTGTCCCCATTGCGGTCAATGGTCTTGGCGCACGGCATATGGGGCTTGAACTTGATTTTGCCTACGAAATAACGCAAAAATGGAAAGTTGAAGGCTTAACATCGCTGGGCGATTGGATTTGGAATTCTGTCGGCATCTTGACACAACCCGATGGTACGGTTCAAGAATTTGATGCCAAAGGTGTTCATGTGGGCGATGCTGCACAGACACAAGTGGGTGGTTCGATTCGTTTTGAACCTAAACGAGGCACATACATCATGGCTCGGATGACGTATTTTGGCAAAAACTACTCGAATATGGATCCTGAATCGTTACAAGGTGCGAATGCACGTAAAGATTCTTGGAAGATACCAAACTACACCATGACAGATA
>JAYTMI010000527.1:0-1804 GCA_043728625.1 Saprospiraceae bacterium
ATCGTCGCCAAAGATAGGGTAGAGGGCTTACCGACTTTTTATTTTGGCGAAGCCCAAAAACCAAGTCTTACAGACTATGCAGATGGTGTTGACACAATGGAATTTTTGAGATTTTAGGATTTTATCTTAAAATCCTAAAATCTTACTTGATTTCACAATCAAATACGGAGGGGTCTTTATTGATATTTTTAAAGTCATTATCAGCATCCATATTTGCAACAGTTTGGTTCTTGTTGTTGCGGATACAAATACGGCTTTCAGGTCTGATTTTACCTTGCTCATCTTTTGTTTTTGGATCAACAATGCCATCGTAAAGGATGTGCGGCACATTTTTACCAAACTTTAATTTGAAACGGAATATCTGACCAAACCGACCTTTTCCAGTCGCTCGCACATGCCGCCTTTCAAAATTATTATCATGTACATATATAGCCGTTGGATAAGGGTAATACACTTTGTCTTTTATCTTGTTTTCAGTCATAAAGTAGCTGATTATGCCCATTCCAACCGATTTATTATTGATAATTTGATTGTCAAAAACTTCAACATGGTTGGTTGCCAATATCAAAACTCCTGTTCCTTTGGGTACTTTTCCAACGATATTGCCTTTAGGTGCGAAGTTTGACAAGTTGTTTTCTTTTATGGTGTTTTTATAAACACGCACGTAACCGCCTTGTTTTAAGACCAAATCAGGTAAATCAAATACTAAAATACCGCCTGTATTGCCAGTGGCAACATTGTCAAAAACGTCTGCATGAAGTGAGTTTTCAATCTCAATACCTGCTACATTTTCTATAGCGGTGCAATTTTTCACAACGATTTGTTTCGATTGACCGACATAAATACCGGCATCGCTGGCACCACGTGCTGTGCAATTATCAATCATCACATTTTCGCATTGGACTGGATAGAGGGCATAAGCACCGTTTTTTGCATTCGGTTTGCCAGTCCATTCTGCTTTAATATTCCTAAAAGTAATGCCTTTGACGTGCATGGTTTTTATCAAATCACCCTTAGAATCCTGCACCGTCATATCTTCAATCGTAATGTTTTCACATTCCGAAATTCGGATGCCTTCTGCTCCAGACGTTTGATTTTTAAAACTCAAAATGGTTTTATCTATCCCTTTGCCACGTATAACAATGTTTTTTTTGCCCTCCATCGAAAGGCTTTTTGTGAGGTGAAAGACCCCCTCAGTAATTTCGACAGTAGAGCCGTCTTTGGCGATAATCATTTGGGTTTGAATCTTTTTCTCTATATCTGCTTGAGAAAAAGCGGCATTTATTGAAAAAAGGGAAAGCGCAATGAGTGAAGTTCTTAGTAACATATTGGTTAGTCATTTTTTGATGAAAAACCCAAATGTAAATGATTTTAGGATTTTTAGATAATGGATTTTAGGATTTTAAGTACAAAGACGATAAGACAGCTTGAAGTGTCTTATCGTCTTGTACTTAAAATCCTAAAGTCTAAAATCTCATAAACTATTGTTTCTCAAAACGTTGTGAAACACTTTCGTTTTTAGAAATGAGACGCATGATGTATGAACCATTAGGCAAATCGCTGATATTGACAGAAAAGACCCCCTCAGTATTTTGCAATTTTTGTGCTTTCACCACTTGACCCAACAGATTAACAACAAGTAAATCAGATGCACTGTTGTCGCTACTGATTTCAACATTGATTTTGTCTTTTGCGATGCTTGGATAAACCTTTGTTGTTGTGTTTTTACCGAAATTGACAGAAACGGTTTTGTAAACCGTTTCTTTACCATCAAAATCTACTTGACGAAGGCGGTAGTAATTGA
>JAYTMI010000528.1:0-2235 GCA_043728625.1 Saprospiraceae bacterium
AAAATCGCCATTTTTAGGCTTTTTCAAGATAGTATGCGAGTATTTCCCTTGAAAAAACAAAATAGACAGTTCGCCCATCTCTTGAATTTCGGGCATAAACGGCTGGACTAAAAGGTCATTTTCAAGGGCAAACGAAGCATATTCTGTTTCTATTTCTTCTATTTCACTTTGCGAAAAAAGCCTTGTCAAATAGGATCCACCAGAAACAGCAGGTTTAATGACTGCTGTGTCCCAGTTTTTTTCTTTCAAAAAAGACAAACTCAATCCCGTGTTTTTAGGAATAAAAACAGTTGGAATAATATCAATGCCTTGTCTTTCAAGGTCTTGCAAATAGAACTTATGTTGATTTTTTTTGATAACACTGAGGGGGTTCAATGTCCTGATATTTTGTTGACTCAACATATCTAACCAAGCCGTAAACTCATTCGGCATTTCAAAATAATCCCATACAGTTCTGAAAATCAAGTAGTTATAATTCGCCCATTTTACTGAGGGGTCGTTCCAAATGACGACTTCCACATCTATTGATTGTGGAAATTCGGTTGCAAAAGCCCGTTCTTTTTCTAAGATATCGGGCCAGTTTTTGCAGCTTAATAAGGCTATTTTCATATAATTATTTCGTTCTATTTTGCTAACTCGATAATGTCTTTCACTTCTAAAACCTGTTTCTTATAACCTCTGTTCACACTGTGAATCATCGCCAAGCCCAATTCAGTCAAAGTGGACATATATTTTGAAAACACTGGACGCAAAATAGGGTAGAGCCAACTCATATATTTGTAGGCAGGAAGTGTGTTTTTTAACCCTTTTGTTGGCTGAATATAGCCCGGACGGAAGTTGTAAACCCGCTTGAAAGGCAGTTTCATCAAGTCATTTTCGGTTTTACCTTTCACTCTTGCCCACATTTGTCTGCCTTTTTCGGTGCTGTCTGTGCCTGAGCCTGAGATGTAACAAAAGGTCATATCAGGATTCATCCTTGCCAATGTTTTGGCAACGTGCATCGTCAAAGCATAGGTTGCTTTTGTAAAATCAGCTTCATTTTTACCTATGGAAGTTGTTCCGAGGCAGAAAAAACAAGCATTATAACCGACTAATTGGCTTTCAATAGATGAAAAATCGAAAAAATCGGTGTGAACGATTTCCTTCACCTTAGAATGAACAATACCGCAAGGCTTGCGATTGATGACCAAAATGGAGGAAACAGCAGGGTGGTGCAGACACTCGTGCAAAACGCCTTCGCCGACCATGCCTGTTGCGCCTGTAATGAGGACTTTGATTGGTTCTGTCATGTTTCTGTTTTTAATTCTCACTAAATCAGTCGTCAAACTTAATTCAATATTGGGAACATGAGTAGATTTTTTATCGAAATCTGTATAAAATCTATGCAAAGCACTCATAGCGGGCTGTTAGAAAGAAGAAAAAGGAACTCGAATATGTGCGGAATTGGATAATACTGAGGGGGAGTATTTTGCGAGACTGCCCAAAGAACGCCTTCGGAGGAGAAGACTTTGAGCTATCAGGGGGGTGGATGTAGGCTTCGGTGAAAACTCTGAACCCAGCACTGCCGTTTGTTAGTTTAATATTCGGAATAGATATTAATATCCTTTTCCAGCAGGGCGTTTTTATAAGCTTTCAATTTCTTCGTCGGTAAGTCCAGTCGCTTTTTTTATATCTGAATTTGAAAGCCCCATTGATTTGAGGTTTTGAGCCACCTCAATTTTTCCTTTTTTTATCAAATCTTGTGCGTCTGCCATTTTTGTATGTTGGTCACTCGCAACGTCACGAAGATTTTTGAGGTATTTTTTATACTCTTTTGCGTCTTTCTCGTTCAATTTCATCTCGTCAAGTCGTTCACTTGCTTCTTTCAAGCCTTTCGCCGAAAAGTCGGTTTTAATCTCTGCATTTTTGAAAAAGTAAATCCACTCGTCTAACTTGTCTTTTACTCGGTTGCCAAATTTGCTAACCTTGATTACCCAATATTCAGGAAATATTTCGTGTACACTATTCTTTTTATATAGTTCCATTTGCTTTTCGGCAAGCGTAAGTATATCATTTTTATGGATGCCCTTAAAAATAGTAGTTCCATGATAAACGTAATCTTTTCCTTGCCCCAAATCAAAATAGGCAATGGTTATAGAAATTACTTTTTTTACGTCTGCGTATGGCTGACCTTCTTTGATGTGTTCGGTGATGGCTTTCGATGTCCCGTAGAGCATCCGATGGAAATAGTCGTAC
>JAYTMI010000529.1:0-2661 GCA_043728625.1 Saprospiraceae bacterium
CCGCTTTGCCTAAAAATAGAGCTTAGTTTTTCTTTTAAAATTGGGTCGAAATCTGCATCAGAAGCAAACGCTCGACTCGCTCTTATAACAGCAACGGTGCTATCCATTTGATTGTCAGCGATTTGTAAGCCCATGATGCGTGCCAACAAAACATAGTTTTCAATTTGTTCAATCATCAAATTGTTAACGCCAGAGGTTTTCCGCGCTCTGTAAAGCGTTGCCAAAGCCATTTGCCAATCGCCATCGAGTAGTCGCAGATACCCCTCAGTAGTTCGCCACAAAGCGGGGCTTTTAACGATGTTTTTGTCGGCACAAAACTTAGAAAACGTGATGAGCCGCCCTAAATAAGTCCGCATATCCCTCATCGTTTTGCTGTCCAAACGCCCTGTCCGAAAATCTGAACCGAGCATAATTTTTTCCATACGCAAGGTTTCACGAATCAGAAGCATGTCTAAATGCTCATTTTTAGGGTCGAGTTTGTAGAGTTCAACCATATCATCGAGTGCATGAGCTTTGTCATAACTGGCTCTTATGGCATACAAAGCGGCTCTTTCCTGCGGGTTTCTGCAAAAATTAAGACATTCCTGCCATTCTTGTTCTGTACGAATATCAAAACTTTCAAATGCTTGTTGTCGTTTTGAAGGGCAATAGCGAAACACAACCGCAAACAAATAAGCCGCCTCTGCCCGTCGCCCAAGCGATTGTAACGCCCCTGCTTTGTGTGCCAATGCCCAATAATTCATCAAACTTTGAATCCTATCTATTTTTGGAATCATATTATCCCAAACATTCAAAACAGCTTGATAATCCTTGGCATAATGCGCCAACCTCAGCATTTGGTAAGTATAGCGAAGCTTCAAAAAAGGTGATTTTGTCCTCGAAAACTCTGTTTTACCTCGATTAATGAGGAAAAACATTTGAGCGGCATCTTTGGGTTTTTCATCCCATAACTCACCTTTTACGCAGTATTTTTGACAGGTTTTAGCAAAAATCAAGTAATCAATCGTCTCTAAACAGCCATTTTGTTGTAAAACTTGAGCAAAAGTGTTGCCTTGAAGTTGGTAATAACCCTCGCGTTTTCTTTTTGCAGCAGCATCGCGGAGGTTACTCAACTCATCAACAGACGCTTGAAAAACGAGTTGCGCCACATCGGTAGAATCTGGAATGTCGCAAAACCGACCTCGCCATTCGAGAATATTATCATCGTATTGTGCGTTGCGTTTTTGTAATGAATATATATCATTGATAACTTGATAGCCCATCAAATAAGGTGCATAGTCCGATTGCCAAGCCAACAAATCGAGATGCACAAACGAGTAATGTGCAGGAGTTGAGATGCCGCAGTCCGATTTGCCTATTCGATAGGGCAAAACCGCAAAAAGCAAGAGACAAAAGGCTATCACGAGGTTTCGACATCGTGAAAAAACGGGCGTTTTATCTAAATATGTGCGCAATATTTTCCAAGTCTTCATACCGATATTGTTGCAATGTCGCCGAATCAAGATGATAAAATGCGACTGTAAGTTGTTGATTTTTAATGTGTTGGGATAAAAATGATGCTGCTAACCTCAAATTACTGAGGGGTACTTCTTCGATGCGAATGTCATCATTTTCGAACAAATACAAGCCTTTGAGGTATTGATTTTTTAATAAAACAAAATGATTGTCTGCATTCTGTTGAAAAAGCGTTTTATACTGAGGGGTATTTAAGAGTTCTTTTTTTGATAAATTATTAATGATTTTGACGGCTTGACCATCTCTAAACACGATACCCCAATTAAAAATCGGCAAAGCCACATCGAGTTCAAGCGGGTAGCGGTCAAAATTTTTCAAATAACTTTTCAATGTTTCGATATTTAAAATCGAATTATCCGTTTTCATATCGTCCAAATCATCCATATTATAAGCCATCAGCATACCTCTATCCACAGGCGGCACACCTGTTTTGTCCAAGAATTTGACCTGATGCAAACGAATCGTTGCGCTTATTTTTTTATCTAAAAACAATGTTTTTACTTTTTTTAAAAAATAAAAATAACGGTCACGTGTCGTTGCTGTCCAATCACAATCGAATTGAATTTCATCGAAAGTACCCCCCTCAGTATTTTTCTTAATTTTATCAAAAATGTTCAAAACAAGCACATCTATTTGATTTTCAATAATTTGGCTAAATATTTTATTTGTAATGAAAACAACAGGTGTGATTTTTTTAGCATTTTTAAATGGCTCAACACTCCGCAGTTCAGCAAGCGGTTTAGGCGACTTTGTTTCCTCATCCCAATCCACATCAAATAAACGAACATAGATTTTTTCGTTTTTTATATTTTGAAAAACACTCGTATCCACAGTTGTTTTCCAATGATAAAAAGCCATAGACACATCGCGTGGTTTGGTTTGGCAATTTTGCCCGATAAAAAGTAAAAAAAACAAAAGAAGAATGTGATAAATGAACCGTTGTGAGTTTTTTCTCATTTTTTTGAAAATCGTTTGTCTTTCCGATGATAAAATTCTACCTTTGCACCGCTTTTTCGACGACCTTTCGAAAAACGTGTAATTCATTCGCAAGTTTAAAAATTAAAATCGAAATACGATGAAAAGAACATTTCAACCATCACGCCGCAAACGTGCAAACAAGCACGGTTTCCGTACTCGTATGGAATC
>JAYTMI010000530.1:0-2146 GCA_043728625.1 Saprospiraceae bacterium
TTTTTCGGAAGAAAAACTAAAATCTTAAAGATGTGCGTTCAGCCAACATAAATAGAAAAATGTATGAAATAAGATCTACTGCACATAAAAAATTCATCATTCATCATTGACTAATGTATGAATTATGTAACTTTTCCCATGAATTGTATAACACTTAATGATTTAGATGTGTGCACCTTTGCAGAGCGTCGTTACAGATTCAACACACAGTTCGAAAAAAATCATTCAATCACAGCTAAATCAAATAATAATGTTTAGAAGAACTTTTATGCCAAGTGCACCAAACAAAACACTTTGGTTTTTAGCCCTCCTCATTGGCGGCTTAGGTATTTTAGCGCATTACACCCACCTTGAAGAATTATCGAAGTATAATTATCAAATGTTGTTGATAGGTTTTCTTTTACTTGCCATAGGTACGGCTTATCGAAAGATATAAAGTCGCTCGCACTATCCCCTCAGTATAAAAACAAAAAAGCCTCATGCAATATCATTTTGCAGAGGCTTTTTTGTTTAACTTTGCATAAAACTAAAACATAACAAGGAATAAACAAGATTTAAACGAGTACATAGAAAATCAAAGAAAATGAATCCAATGTAGCTGCAACGATTGCTGCAAGTCATAAAATGAAATTCACCATGGCTATGGGTGTCCTTTTCTTAGCAGGTGGCATTGCGAATGTGCTTATGTTGCCTTCGCCTACTTGGTTTACAATTTTGGATGTCGGTGCAGCATATATGCCGATGGCTTACTTTGCTGGAAAATTAGTTATAAATAAGAATAAATTATGAAATTAAAAATCGCACTTTTTTTGATGTCCGCCATAGCCGCATCGTGTAATAATGATAAAAAACAAAACCCAATTCCGCTCGTAGGTACTTGGGAGTTGTTCGCTGCCTCAAGCACAGAAAAGGATTCAACGACCTCTACGTTTAATCCTAATATCAAAATGATTAAAATCATCAATCCAACGCATTTTGCTTTTTTGAGTCATGATTTGAGTATGGGGAAAGACACAGCAACGGCTAAATTCACGGCGGGCGGCGGCGGTTATACACTTATTGACACTGTTTACACCGAACATTTGGAATACTTCATTAGTAGAGAATGGGAAAACAATAAATTTGAATTTGTAGTCAGTATTGTAAATGATACTTTAATTCAAAAAGGGATTGAAAAGGTAGAGAAATTGGGTGTTGACCATGTGATTATTGAAAAATATAAACGAGTGAAAAATTAACAACAGTAAAGCTGAAAATGACTATTCAAGAAGCCTATAACAACTGGTCTGCAATCTATGATACAAACCAAAACAAAACGCGTGACTTAGAAGCGGTTGCACTTAAACAGATTTTGAAGGATAAAACCTTTGAAAATATCTTAGAAATCGGTTGTGGCACAGGTAAAAACACAGAATGGTTGCACAAAAAGACTAAAAACCTCGTCGGCGTTGACTTTTCGGAGGAAATGCTCGAAAAAGCAAAGCAAAAAATAAGCAGTGAAAATGTGCAATTCGTTAGGGCGGATATCCAAGAAAATTGGTCATTTGAAGACGAAACTTATGACTTAGTTACGTGCAGTTTGGTACTTGAACATATTGAGGACTTAAACGGTGTTTTTAAACGAATTCAACGTGTTTTGACACAAAACGGGCTGTTTTATATTGGTGAACTGCATCCTTTCAAGCAATATTTAGGTACCAAAGCGCAATTCGAGACAGACGCAGGAATTTATGAATTGACGTGTTTTACGCACCATCTTTCAGATTTTTACAAAGCAGCTTCAGACAACGGTTTTGAGTGCATGGATATTAATGAGTGGTTTGACGACAAGGGTAGGGTAGGTGTGCCGAGGATTTTGACAATGGTGTTTCGGAAGAAGTAAATCCCCCCTCAGTATTAAATGCTAAAAAACAATATAAAGTATGAAAAACATCGTCATTACAGGCGTGTCAACAGGCATTGGCTACCACATAGCGCAACTGTTTTGTGAAAAAGGTTTCCGCGTTTTCGGCAGCGTGCGCAAAGAAAGCGATGCGCAAAAACTGAAAGCGGCATTAGGAGACAATTTTGAGCCTTTGATTTTTGATGTTGTTGACAATAAAGCGATTCTGGAAGCGGCTGAAAAGGTCAAAAAGGCTGTAGATAC
>JAYTMI010000531.1:0-7899 GCA_043728625.1 Saprospiraceae bacterium
AAATGTCCTAAAGGTGATGCACTGTGCGACACAGGTGGAAAATGCCCTAAATGTGGAACGGAAATGGAGCCTATTTCTGCTGCTAAAAAAACAGCAACAAAGAAGAAGTAGTAACGAAAAGATTAAAATTGCTAAAATGAAAAAAGGAGAGGTCGTAATAGATTTCTCCTTTTGTTTTTAACAGCATCTTTCCTACATTTGCAAAGATTCGATATATTTTTCATAATTAAAAAAAATTGAAAATGAGAACTTTACGCCATTTCTTACTATTATTTGCTGCGCTTTTGATAGTGTCGGCTTGTGAAACGACTAAACTGACAACGACTCATTACGGTAAAGCCGATGGAAAAGTCGAGTGGATATTTTTGCAACTCAACGATGTTTATGAAATCTCACCGACCGAAAATGGTAAGGCTGGAGGTTTGGCACGTGTGGCAACAATTCGCCAGAAACTATTGAATGAAAATCCTAATACATATACGGTTTTAAGCGGTGATTTTTTATCCCCCTCAGTAATTGGTACTTTAAAATATGAAGGAAAAGGCATCAAAGGAAGGCAAATGGTGGAAGTTTTGAATGCGCTGGGTCTTAACTTAGTGTGTTTCGGAAATCATGAATTTGATCTCGATTACGTTGACCTTCAAGCTCGTATGGATGAATCGAAATTTGAATGGATTTCGTCCAATGCTTTCCACAAAGAAGGCGAAAACATCGCGCCGTTTCATAGAACAGGTAGTGATGATTTTTTTGATGAATATAAAATTTTGAATATTAAAGATGGTACAACAGGCGAATCAATAAAGGTTGGCATTTGGAGTGTTGTCCTTGATGCAAACAAAAAAGACTATGTTTATTACAGCGACGTATTTGATAGGTCAAAAAATATCATTGACGATGTCTTGTCAAAAGAGGTAGATGTCATCGCTGGAATTACGCATGTGGCAGTTGAAACAGATAAAGAAATAGCCCTAAAAAACCCTTCAGTTGCCCTCATAATGGGTGGGCATGAACACACAAATATGCGTTATGTTGTGGGTAAAACAATCGTTGCAAAAGCAGATGCCAATGCCAAGACGGTTTATGTGCATCGGTGTTCTTATGATTTGAAAACCAAGCAATTAAGTATTAAATCTGAATTGGTTAAGATAGATGATAAAGTTTCAGAGGTCCCCTCAGTAGCAGTCGTTGTTAAGAAATGGGAAGATATAATGAACGCTTCTTTTGTCGCTCAAGGCTTTAATCCGAATGAAGTGATTGCGAATGTAACGGAACCACTCGATGGTCGCGAAGTAACACTTCGTTGGGGGCAAACAAATTTAGGCACTGCGGTTGCTAAATCGCTTTCAGAAGCAGCCAAAAAGGCAGTTGATTGCTCCTTTTTTAACTCTGGTTCGATACGTATTGACGACCAAGTGAAGGGAAATATTACGCAAGCAGACATCGTCCGCATTATGCCATTTGGTGGTAAAGCGGTCGAATTTGATATTAAAGGCTCGGAACTCAAAAAAGTGCTTTTGGCAGGCATAGCTTCGAAAGGGAAAGGAGGTTATTTACAATGGGATAAAATTGGGTACAGCGATGCAACTAAAGTGTTTGTCATTAAAGGTGCAGCTTTAGATGAAAGTAAAACTTACCATTGTGCGACCAATGACTTTTTGTTTAGCGGACGAGAAACCAATTTTGATTTCTTTAATCCACAAAACCCCGCTATCTCAAATATTGATATACCGACAGAATCATCCGACTTGCGATCCGATATTCGGAAAGCATTTATTGCGTATCTAAAAAATAATAAATAGAATGAATTGTTGTTTTGCTATTTGCTTGTATTGTTTTTTAGCAATTCAACAATAAAGCAATCCAAGAATCCAAGAATCCAATCTATGGAAAAAACGCAAATCATCAGCGAAGAGCACAAGCAAGTGCTTGGTTTACAACTACCGACAGACCCACGTTGGGTGAATTTGGCTGAAATAAGCCTTGAACATATTTTGACAGACCATGCTTATTGCGAACAAAAAGCGGCAACCGCTTGTATTTCGCTCATTCAAGGCTACCCAGAATACATTGAAATGGTGCGTGAACTCGCGCCGATTGTTACTGAAGAGTGGGGGCATTTCCGCGCGGTTCTTGCCGAATTGGACAAACGCGGCTTGACTTTAGGACGGCAACGCAAGGACGAATACGTGAATGAATTGATGAAATTTGAACACAAATCAGGCGACAGAACAGAACGTTTGGTAGAAAAACTATTGATTTGCGCTCTTATTGAGGCGCGAAGTTGTGAACGATTTCGGCTTTTATCGCTTTATATCAATGATTTAGATTTGCGTAAATTTTATTATAAGTTTATGGTTGCCGAAGCGGGTCACTACCGTTTGTTTATTGATTTGGCAAAAAAATATAGTGGGAATGAGGAAAAGGTCATGGCACGTTGGAAAGAATATCTCGATTATGAATTAGAGATTATGGGAAGATTAGAAGTCAGAGGCGACAGAATGCATTAAGTGATAAGTTGTAAGTGAAAAAGCGACCTCTTATACTGAGGGGTCGCTTTTTCACTTACTACTTATCACTTACTTACTTCCGATTCGTATTCATCTTTCACGGCTTTTTTCCAAGCCGTTCTTTTTCTAAAAAACTTTGGATTAATAGCCAATAAGCCGAAAGACTCGGTTTCTTCTTTGGTTTGTTTGGCATGATGTGCGCCGTGGGCACGTAGGATAGCACGCGAGTAAAAATTATCTAAAAGCGGAAACCACTCAAAACGGCGATGTATATAAACATCATGGATGAGAAAATAAATGAGACCATAAATGGAAACGCCAACGCCAATGAAAAAGACTTCCCAAGTTTGAGTGAAAGAGCCATACATGTAGCAAAACATACTCGGAATGGCATAAACAAGGAAAAAAAGGTCGTTTTTTTCGAAAAAACCATCTTTTAAATGTTTGGGTAAATGATGGTCTTCGTGCCAGCGCCACAAAAAACCGTGCATAACAAATTTGTGCGTGAACCAAGCCATGAATTCCATACCGACAACGGCAGAGAGCGTGATGAATGTATAAATTAACCAAGAAGGCATAAGAAATGTACTATTTTGAATTGAATAATAATTGTTTTTAACAATACAGAATTAACAACTCAATCACTATTTTGTTTTTTTTACAATTGAAAAAGGATAAAAAATATTAAACACGCGGCGGTTTTTTTTCCAATATCAGCTTGCCACCCGTTTTGTCAACACATTGATAAAGACCTTCAAGGGTTTGATAGTTGTGAACCTCTTTATAATCCAATTTCATTTTTGTGATTAGCACCCAGCCATTAGGCAATTTATCTTCAAAAACATTACGAACCTCTCGACATATTATGGTATTGCCTCGAACTTCACCATCAAGTAAGGCTTTTGAGATATATTTTTTACTACCAATTTTCAAAACAGTGGTCGAATATCCAACGATTTTCTTACCATTTTGAGTGATTAAAATCTCATAATCGAATTCTTCTTTATATCCTTCTCCCCAGTCAACCAAGGCTTTTCCTTGCCAAATGCCATTAAAATCTGTTTTTTGAGTGGATACAGAGGGGGAGATAAAATTAAAATGGATAAAACTAAGAATGGCAAATAAAAAGAATTTTATGCCTAATTGTCTTAGATGCAATAGTTTGTGTTTAGTCGTTCTCATATTATGTTATTTTTATAATGATTAATTGTATAGATTCTCTTTAGTAAGTGAGTTGACAAAATTATGCCAAATCTCATCCAAAATCAACCCAAACTATGTTAAAGATGAGGTGAAAAATCACACACGCGGGGGTTTTTTTTCCAAAATTAGCCTACCACCTGTTTTGTCAGAACACTCATACAGCCCTTCGAGGGTCTGGTAATTGGCTTTTGGCTTGTAAATCAATTCCATTTTTGAAAAAGGTATCCAGCTCGAATTTGGCAATTTATCCTCATAGACATTATGTGTTTCGCGGCATTTTAGATAATTGCGATTGACTTCTCCTTCAATTGCCGCTTTTGCAACGTATTTTTTACCTCCAATAGTCAAAACAGTTGTAGAAACACCCTCTACTTTATTTCCTTTTTGAGTCAAAACCAATTCATATTCAAATTCTTCACGGTAGCCAAATCCAAAATCAACGGTGGCTTTGCCTTGCCAAATGCCTGAGTATTTTACTTTTTGCGCCAATACTGAGGGGGGGCTTGAAAACACAAATTGACTAAAAGTAAAGAATAGCACAATCATTAGTTTTTTGCTAAAACCATGAAAGACTTGATTTGGATGGCAAAAAGTTAATTTGTGTTTAGGAGATGTCATTTTTATGTTTTTGATTTTTTAGTTAAAATTTTACTTAAACACGCGGCGGCTTCCTTTTCAATGAAACACGACCTGGAATACAATTCCGATTCGAACCCGTCGCACCTTCCCAGATGCCTTCAAGTGTGGGTTGATTGTTTATGTTTTTATATATCAATTCTACTTTTTTGATACACCATTCGGCATCTGGAATAGGGTCAGCAGAAACAATTTTAGTTTCGACATATTTCAAATAACTGCTTTTGAACTTACCAGACAATTCCATTTTAGCATTATAGGTTCGCGTATCATCAGTTGCTCTAACGATGCTGATTCCACTAATATCTCTACCTTTTTGAGTGAAAATAACTTCAATTTGGAACATAACTCGTTTACCATAACCTTCATCGCGTGAGATTGTACCTTCCCAATAACCTGAAATATCTGTCTCTTTTGATGGATTTTTAGTTGTTTCTTGAACCGTTACAGTGTTCTTTGAACTTGTTGCCTTGTTCAGCGTTGTAGGCATATAAAGGTTTAAAATAAAAATTAAAGTATAAATCATAATCATTCTTTTTTCGCAAATTAAAACAAAAATGAGAACTTGCTGCCTTAAAATAATCAATTTTCACTAAAGATTGTTGTGAGGATAAAATGTTTCTTTTCTAACACGTTTTTTTCTAAAAGTCATAAACAAATAATTAACCAAGTATGAACCAGTTTATAAGTCACCGCAATTTGCGGTTTTTATTTTTTGACATGCTCCAAGTAGATTCGCTTAACCGCTACGAAGCTTATGCAGATTACAGCCGTGACGCCTTTGAAATGGCGCTCGATGCTGCCAAACAAATTGCTGACACCCAACTTTTCCCTTATTATGTCGAAATGGACAGGAAAAAAGCCGTTTTTGAAAACGGTATCGTTCGCACGCATCCGCAGTTAAAAGTCTTGATTCAGAGCGTTGCAGAAGGCGGTTGGATTGCAGCGACTTCGCCAGTTGAAGATGGTGGTTTGCAAATGCCACATATTTTAAGCAGTGCTGCCCTACTAACGTTTTATGCGGCGAATGTCAATGCGTGTTATCCTTTTTTAACTAAAGGTGCAGCAAATTTAATCGTTAGTTTTGGGTCTGATGCCTTGAAAAAGACTTATTTGCCTAATATGTTTGACGGTTCGTGGCAAGGCACGATGTCTATGACCGAACCACAAGCGGGTTCGTCTTTAACAGATATTTTGACATCGGCAGAACCCACAAATACTGCGGGAGTCTATAAAATCAAAGGGCAAAAGATTTTTATCTCGGGCGGCGACCATGATGCGGCTGAAAATATTGTTCATCTTTTGCTCGCTCGCATTGATGGTGCGCCTGTGGGTACAAAAGGGATTTCGCTTTTTGTTGTTCCTAAATATCGCCCTGAAAATGGTGAATTGTTGGGAAATAACGTTACAACAGCAGGTATTTATGGAAAAATGGGACAAAAAGGCTATATCGCTGCCCATTTGATGTATGGCGAACAAGGCGACTGTTTGGGCTATTTGGTCGGTGAACCCAATAAAGGTTTGTCTTATATGTTTCAAATGATGAATGAGGCACGTATCGGTACGGGTCTTGTGGCGGCAGGGCAGGCTTCGGCAGCTTATTATGCGTCATTGAAATATGCAAATGAACGTCCACAAGGTCGTATGCCGAGCAGTAAAAATCCGCTTGATGCACCTGTTTTGATTGTTGAGCATGCTGATGTGCGTCGTATGTTGTTGTTTCAAAAAGCGACGACTGAGGGGGGCATCGCTTTGTTGATGCAATGCAGTTATTATGCAGATTTAGCGCATGTCGGTACGCCCGAAGAAGCGGCAAATGCCCATCTTTTGCTTGAATTATTAACGCCTATTGCCAAATCTTATCCTTCTGAGATGGGTATTCAGTCTGTTTCGGCGGGTATTCAGACACTAGGCGGGGCGGGTTATTGCGACGATTATCCACTCGAATTGCTGTATCGTGACATACGTGTTAATGCGATCTATGAAGGCACAACAGGCATACATGGGCTTGATATTTTGGGAAGAAAAGTATCAATGGTCAATGGAAAAGCATTTGAGTTGTTCAAAAAAGAAATAAATGCCACAATTACTGAGGGGGGGCAATTTGAAAAAACGGCTGCATTTTCAAAGCAATTAGCAGAAAATATGTCAGATTTGACTGATTTAACGCAAAAAATCCTAACAAATGCACAGGAGAGTGGGGCAGAAGTGATGCTCGCTGATGCAACGCTTTATCTTGAATATTTCGGATTGGTCGTCGTCGCTTGGATGTGGTTGAAACAGGGTATTGTTGCTGACAAAACTTTGCAACAAGGCGTTGAAGGAGCCGACGAAAAACTGTTTTATGAGAGTAAACTCGTGACGATGCGCTATTTCTTTGAATATGAATTGACTAAAACAAAAACCTTACAGACTCAATTGTTGAATTTTGATAAATTGACAGTGAGTTTAGATAGTGCTGTTTTGGTATAAAATCAATGCACAGGTATAGTAAACAGAAATTTGAATTGTTTTTATTTTTGCAAAAAATAAAAACGATTCAAATTTCTGTTTACTATACCTCACTCTGTGAGCTTACACGTTACTATGTATCAATGTTGCTGCAATAATACCCATCGAAACCGCTGCATTGAGCGATTCTGCACCGCCGCCACCAGGGATTGTAATTTTATAATCGGCTTGTGCGATGATGTCTTCTGAAATGCCACTGCCTTCATTGCCGATGATGATGATGCCTTGTTTGGGAAATTTGTTGTTTTCAAAAATATTATCCCCCCTCAGTATGGCGGCAAAAGTAGGTAGGTTTGGAAAACGTTTTTTGACATCCGAAAAATCCATCTCCATCGTTTGCACACGCAAAAAAGCACCCATGCTTGCTTGAACGACTTTAGGTTGCCACACATCTACACAGGTTTTTGAACAGAATACATAAGGGATTGAAAACCAATCGGCTATGCGCATAATTGTGCCCATATTGCCTGGGTCTTGAATACCATCGAGATAAATCGAAAAGGATTTTTGTATCAAATCATCTTCATACTGAGGGGTCCGTAGTTTAGCAATAATGAAGACTTTATTAGGAGTTGTGAGGTTGGATATTTGTTTCAACTCTGCTTCAGAAATGGTTATTATTTTATTAAAAAAAGGTTTGAGCGTAAACTCATTGCTCTGAATCCACGTTTCTAAGGCACATATCGTTTCGATTTCGATACTTTTATGTATTAAAACTTCTTGTGCCATTTTCTCACCTTCGACGGTGAAAACACCGTACTTTTGTCGCATCTTAGCTGTTTTAAGCGACATCATGTATTTATGTTTTACCTTGGATAACAACATATATCACAGATTGAAACTGATTTAAGTAATTTTTCATTTTATTGAAAAACAACAAATGAATTTGAATTTTATTAAAAATATTTTGACATTAAAAAGTAAATGGACTAAGTCTTTAATGCAATTATCGCGTATTAAACAGAACAAAAGAACCATTTTTATACCCCTCAGTACTGGAATGTTTTTACTGTTGGTTTCGTCGTGCAATGTTGATAAATTT
>JAYTMI010000532.1:0-3505 GCA_043728625.1 Saprospiraceae bacterium
CTTTTCGCTTGCAGCGTCATGACCTCCGTCACAGCTCAAGTGGGTACTATTGCAACCACATCAACGAGTTGTAAACTCACAATCGCTTCTTGTGCTGGAGACACATTAACATTGACTCCCCAAGACCAAACGACTTATAGGAATTATAAGTGGTACTATGGCTCTGTTGCGCCCGCCAACGAAATTACTGCGGGCAACGCAACAACAAACAACGTAGATGCGACCAATTTCGCGTCTAATTTTCCGACAATCAAAGTCATTGATAATGGCGGCACTTATATTCTCACCGCCGAATACGCATCACCTTCTGGCTGTGCAACTAAAAATGATACTTTTGAATTGAACTTTACGCCAAGACCCGTTGCCAATAACGCCATTTTGGCGCAATGTGAAAAAATAGGCGGTAGTGGTATGGCGGACTTTACGCTCGCCGATGCGGATGCCATGGTAACTGGTGGTGCTTCAGGTGTTGCTGTCACCTATCACGCCACTTTGGCTGATGCACGCAACGATGTGAACCCCCTCAGTAGTCCCCATACCACAACCAGTTCCATCTTATATGTACGTGTTGAAAATACGACAACAGGGTGCTATCGGACGGCAACGCTCACGCTAAACATCAATACTAAACCCAGCATTGCTGATGTTGGGACCGCAATATGTAACGGATCAACAGTAGATTTAACCGCTCAAATTCCTGGTTATGGCTCATTAGCGAACCCTGCTTGGACGGAAACTTCCGTCACAGGAACGCCTGTCGCAACGCCAACAGCTGTTACACCCAACACAACCATCGCCTATTTTTTAGTAGAAGTAAGCGGTGCAGGATGTAGAGATACTGCACAAGTCCTTGTAACTGTCAACTATCCCCCTGTCATAGCAGACGTCGCAAAGACGATATGCGATGGCACGACCGTTGATTTGACACAAGAAATAACAAATTATAACATGTATGTGAATCCCGTTTGGACATTGACAACCGCAACAGGAACGCCCGTACCCATGCCAAGCAATGTAACGCCAGGGACTACGACAACCTATATTTTGGTAGCTGAAATTGGCACCACTTGTAATGATACCGCGCAGGTAGTCGTTACGGTTAACCAAAATCCAGACTTTACATTAGTTAAACCTGTCGCCTGTCCAGGAACAACAGAAGAGGTGAATATCACAAATTTGACGAATGCCATCCCTGCAACCGCTCAATTGAAGATAGATGCGGGTATTTATGGACCTTACCCGAGTCCGCCCACTTTGCTCGGATTGCCCCCCGGTAGTCATACCATAACGGTTAGCAATTCAGATGGATGTGAAACAGGGAAAAGTATAACGATTAACAGCATACCCGCCAATATTTGTTTACCTGTTCTCGTCACCCGATCGAATTGACAAAAGAAAAAATCAAGCTAAATCACAACTGATATAGCAGCTACTGGAATCCTCTGGTAGCTGCTTTTTTTATCAAAAACCGACCCCCTCAGTATAAAAATGGCAAAAGACACCGAAGTGTCTTTTGCCGCGCTGATGAGTTGGTTTTTCATTTCGAACAATAAACTAGGAATCTTACAGACCGTGTCAGAGGTTATAAACCAATGATATTCACGGCTTTTTCTTTTAATTTCGGCTTCCAGTAAGCCGATTCTGTGATGTTTTCTTTGATAACACCTCGTGAGCATGTGCTGTGGACGACGACCAAGCCTTTGTCATCGTTTGAAACCACCATTGCAACATGTGAAACGTTGCTTTTGCCGCCAAAGAAAACCAAGTCCCCTTTACGAGCCAATGCAACAGGAATTTGTGTCCCCTCTTTGAATTGGTCTGATGAAGTACGACTTGCTTTGTAGTCAAAATAGTTCAACACATATCGAACGAAACCCGAACAATCGAAGCCATCATCTAACGATGAACTACCGAGACTGTACTGAAGTCCCCATCCTGTGTGCGATTCTGCAAACCAAACAATGTCTTGACGACGCTCGGCAGAGGGCGACACACGTTCTGTCATGAAAGTCGGCGCATTGGCTGCGAAACTCACGAACATAGATGTATTGTTAATCGGAATGGGAAATAAAGTTGTCGTGTTGATTGTTGTTTGATTTGTAAATAAAGTTGCCGACGGTGCGGCAAAAATGTTAAGGGACAGAAATGTGAGTAAGCTTTGGAGAATAATTTGTTTGACTCGTTTTGTTTGTGGGAACGGACATCGTCCGTCAGAGCTGTTTGTAGCTTCCATAATCTGTCAATGCTGTTAAAATGAGAGCGTCAGAGTCGCCAAAATAAAATTGTGTCCTTCTTAATAAATAGCAAATAAAAATTACTTCTCTGATTCAGCAATCTTTATTGCCGTGAGCAAAGGTAAAAAACGTATTGATATATTCTACTCCTTAAGCCCTTTTTTTCAAATTTTATTTGTCTTTTTAACACTTCTGAGCAAAAGTAAATTTGGGTCTTTTTATGTTGGGAAGACAAAAAAAGCTAAAATGTATTTTTAATTAGGTGATAATCAGATGTTTACGAGTAATCTATTACAATTTAACATATTTATCTTACAAGTTGATTTCAAATTCATCTTGGTCAGCTAAAAAGCCAAATTTTTTACGGTATTTCCTCAATTTTTCCTTCGAAACGATGGTTGTGTCAACCCCCTCAGTAAAAGAGCGGCGCAACAAAATATCGCCTGCATAGTCAATAACAGAAGTATCGCCTCGATATTCATAGCCATTGGCATCTGTGCCGACACGATTGACAGCTACGACAAATGCCTGATTTTCAACAGCTCGTGCCAATGATAAGATGCGCCAATGATGACTGCGTGCGATGGGCCAATTCGCTACGTATAACAATACGTCATAATCAACATGAACTTCGCTCATTGCCTCTTGCCCCTTGCCCTTTGCCTCTTTCAAACCGTTCCTCGCCCAAACAGGAAACCGCAAATCGTAGCAAATCAAGGGGCATATACGCCAACCCCGCCATTCAACGACAAGCCTTTCTACCCCCTCAGTATAATATTTGTGTTCGCCCGCCAGCGTAAACCGATGCCGTTTATCATAAATAGAAAACGTCCCATCAGGCTGCATCCACACCAAACGATTATAATATTTGCCGTTTTCAACGCAAATAAAACTGCCAGTCAGGACGGCATCAAGTTCCCAAGTCTTTTTTTTAAGCCAAAAGATGGTCGCATCGTCCATCGTTTCAGCGAATGCCGAAGGGTTCATTGAAAACCCCGTCGTGAACATTTCAGGCAAGACGATGATATCAGTTTCGCCTCGTTTGATACCCCTCAGTAAATCATCGAATTTTGAAAGATTTTCGATTTTATTTTCCCAAATCAAGTCCGCTTGGACTGTTGTGATGCGTAATTCGTTCATTTTTTATTTTTTATTGGTTATTAGGGATTGGTTATTAGGGATTGGTTATTAGGGATTGGTTAATGGTTTCTCTTATTTGTGATAAGCAAGGAATTCGCAAATATACGAATCATTCCCCAATCCCTAATAAC
>JAYTMI010000533.1:0-6315 GCA_043728625.1 Saprospiraceae bacterium
ATTACACAACAAAATCACAGCGACCAGTCCTTGTGAAAAGTTAAAAAAAACGTCTTTTCCCATGACCGAAAAACGCGATCATAAGATGCTCAACGTCGTCATCGCAGATGACCACCAATTATTCGTAGAGAGCCTAAAACTGTTGTTACAATCAACAGATGCATATCATTTCAACATAGTCGGTGTCGCCTACACAGGCATTGAACTACTTGAATTGCTCAAGGGCAACCGCCCCGATTTGCTCATTTTGGATATTAATATTCCAACTAAAAATGGTTTGGAGGTATTACAAGATGTACGCAAATCCTTGAAAGGTACGCGCATTCTCGTACTGACAATGTACGATGACCCTAAAATTATCAAATCAGCTTTTGACCAGAAAGTAGATGGTTACTTACTCAAAAGTAGTAACAAAGACGAATTACTGCGCGCCATTGAAACGATATTAGGCGGTGAAGTCTATGTCGGAAAAGGCGTGAGTGTCGCCAATCATCATTCTGAAACGACAACTTTTGAGGATATTTTCCAAAAAAAGTTCCAGTTGACAAAACGCGAATTAGAAGTTTTGAGACTGATTACACAAGCGCGCAATAATGGTTCGATTGCAAAAGAACTGTATATCAGTGAGCAAACAGCAGCCGTACACAGAAAGAATATTATGCGAAAAATAGGTGTCAATTCGACCGCTTCTTTGATACGAGTGGCTTACGACAATCACCTTATTTAGTTGCAACTCGAAGGTCATTACCTTGTTTTTTATCTCAATACACGATAAATTAACACATGGTAATGACCTTTTTTTATAAAAATACCCTAAATAGGGTATATTGTTCATCGAAAAACGGCATAGCTTTGCACCAGTTTTATATCCGATAAGAACATATATTTATCTGTTTTCTTGAAAACCAATATTTCCCATGTACATGACCAAGCGCAAGCTAACCGAATCTTATAGTATAATCTGTTCACTTAATCTTTTCCATTCGATTAAGCCTGTTTTTTTCTGTTAGGGTTGAAGCGTTGCATTGCTGCAATAATGTCAATGGTATTTCTGTGTTTTCTGTTCCATAATGCGAACCCTATAATTCTTTGAACATTTTTAAGCAAAACCGAAAGATGAAGCATACTTACTTCTTCATCCTTATATTGATTTTTCTAACAACTGCTGTTGCTGCACAAGTGACACTTGTTGCGCCGACCAAGATGGTGGGGTCTGGTGACTCCGTTGTTGTGGAATTGCGCGTAAAGTCTCGGGATACACTCTCGACTATGCAGTTTACCATGTCTTGGAATCCTTCCATATTGAGTTTTGGACGTGTTGATACATTGGGCGGCTTTCCGCCAAGTGCTGTCACAGAAGAATTTGGGTTTTCAAATATTTCGCAAGGAAAATTGACTTTTGTTTGGATTTCGAGCAGCAATAGCGGTTTGAAAATAATAGATAGTTTAGAGATTTTTAAGATCGTTTTTAAAGCCATCGGTGCGAATGGAATGAACAGCCCGCTTCAATATGTGACTTCACCGACTCAAATCAAAGCCAGTAATGCACAATTAGCGAGCGTACCTGTGACAACACAGGAGGGCAGTATCAAGTTAGGGACAACGGCAACCAAAGAAGAAAAGGACAGAAATGCACATGCTTCGGGTCTTCAACTTATGCAAAATAAGCCGAATCCGTTCCACAATCAAACAGTCATTCCTTTTGATTTACTTGAACCAAGCGATGTGATTTTGGCTGTTTATGATTTTAAAGGTCAAAAAGTATTAGAAAAAAAAGGCTTTTATAATGCTGGAGAGCATGAATGGGTGTTGAATACTGAGGGGGTACTTGTAAGCGGTTTTTATGTATATAGTATCAGAACACAGCAAGGGTATGAAAGTAAAGTGTTCATAAAAAATTGATATTTCATTTTTGAATAAAGATAATTGTGTAGTCCTAATAAATTGCACAAGCACAGCTTTCCAATAGACCTGAAGCTTTGGAAGGCATTTTATAAACCATTGATTTTTAGCAAATTAGGATAAGCCTTTAAGGGTTATTCTACTAAAAATTTATTTTCTAACGTTCCCAAACTCCAACTCTATGGCAAGAAGAGTCTTTACAAAAATCGTCTTCGCACTTGGGTTGCTTTGTTTCACAGCTACTGCTGTGAAAGCCCAACAAGTAACTTTCGCAATGTCGCCGAGTAACTTAAACCCGACTCCGGCGGTCGGTGACACCATTTCATTACAGATAGCTGTAACGAATTTCACAAATATCGTGAGTTTTCAGTACGCTATTGAATGGGATCCGCTCCTTTTTTCCTACATTTCCTTAGACAATGTCAATATTGTTGACCCGTCGAACTTTGGTTCAAATGCTTTTGGCGGCAATACTGTCATTATTGGTTGGAATTCGACGGGTGGAGCGGGGCGAACATTGCCAAACGGACAAAACATTTATCGTTTACGTTTGAAAGTCAAGGCAGCTTCAACAAATTATTGGGCTAAATTTTCTTCAACAAATACGTCGATTGAAGTGGTACAGCATCCTTCTACGGTTGTGAATCCGGCGTTTGGCAACCTTGGTAACCCACCAGGCTCGACACCTACACCAGTAACAGTGCAGGCAACAGGTTCGCAAACTGTACCGACCCAATCAAAAGTGTGCGTAAATGTTACAGCCAACGATTTTACGAATATCAATTCAGCCCAATGGGTGACTAAATGGAATCCAGCCATTCTACGTTTTGATTCGATTTCAGTCATGAACAATACCATCGGCTTTACAGTGGGTAATTTCAATTCAACTCAGGCAAGTGGACGGTTGGCACTTAATTGGACGGCTGCCAGTGGAACATCAAAGAGTGTTACCAATGGGGATGTCCTTTACAGAGTCTGCTATACAGCGATAGGAGCGAATAGCACTTCATCCACAGTGACTTTCGATAGTGCGACTATATATCAAGCGGCTGCGGGAAGCTCAGTACGGGTAGCTATGAACGGTGTCAGTGGTAATGTCAATATCAGTTCAGGACAACAAAGCACAGGCTTGGTATTTACCGCAACGAACCATGTCGTTAATCAAAATGATAATGTATGTGTTTTAGTCAAAGCTGGGAGCTTTACCAATATTGCGACCATGACATTTGCTATGTTCTTTGATTCAACAAAAATGACATTTTTGTCTGCTAAATTGATGGATTCAAGCTTGGGCGTTGACTCACTGGGCACAGCTGGGGGGGCAAGTAATGGGTTTAACAATAATCCTTCTGGTACGCTTCGTTTTTTATGGGTAACACCTACGGGTAATGGTGTGACTTTGCCTGATAGTACAGCTTTAATACAGGTGTGTTTTAAATATACAGGAGGTGCAGGCACCTCAAGTCTATTCCGATTTGGCGCTTATGGACAAAAACAAGCTATCAAAGATGGTGACTTGAATACCGTACCAGCGACCTACAGACAAGGGAGTATCAGTGTCGTTGGTGGTAGCACACCTATAAGTTCCTCTTCAACCATTAAAAATGTGACTTGCCCAACTGGAACTGATGGCAGTGTCACTTTGACGGTTTCTGGCGGTTCTGGGACTTATACATACCAATGGAGCAATAACGCGACAACTAAAGACATTTCGAATGTTGTCGCAGGCACATATAAAGTCACCATTACCAGTGGCTCATTAACAAAAACGGACAGTTTTAGAATAACAGCTCCTACGGCTTTTAGTACATCAAGCCAATTGACGAGTGCAACTTGTAAGGGACAATCAACAGGTGGCATCACCTTAACTGTTACGGGTGCAACCCCTCAGTACACTTATCTTTGGAGCAATGCTGCCACGTCTCAGAACCTAACCAATGTGCCAGCCGGTGCATATTCCGTATCCATTACGGATTCTAAAGGTTGTTCTGTAACAAGAAAAGATACTATTCTCGAACCAGACAGTTTGCTCATTGGCGCAGCAACGATTCGAAATACAAGGTGTGGTTCGCAAACAGGTTCGATTACGATTTCAGGAGTTACGGGTGGTAATGGTTCAAATACATTTGCGTGGGTAGGTTCGAACTATACAGCGAGCACTCAAAATATCAGTAATTTGCTTGCGGGGCAATATACATTGACTGTCAAAGACAGCAAACTTTGTACAGCTACTAAAATAGTTACCTTAACAGATACGGCGTCTACTTTGGTTATTGGAAATCCAACCATCGTACATGTCAAGTGTAACGGAGGTAATGATGGCTCCATAAGAGCGTCTTCTTCAGGCGGCTCTGGCGCGGTCACTTATAGTTGGACAGGTCCAGGCGGTTTCAATTTTACTGCCCAAATGATTGATGTACTTCGGGCAGGCACTTACAATTTGTCTGTAACAGATGCGAGTGGTTGTTCAAAAAACACAAGTTACGAAATTACGCAACCCGCGCTATTGACATTGACCCCCTCAGTAACAAACGTTAAATGTAAAGGTGAATCAACTGGCGCTATCGTTCTGAATGCGGCTGGTGGCACAGGGACACTTAGCTTTGCTTGGACGGGCACAACGTCCACAACACAAAATCTCTCGGGCTTAAAAGCGGGTGCTTATAGTGTTATAATAACCGATGCCAATGGTTGTACTAAATCGCAATCATTCACCATCACTGAACCAACAGATTCATTGAAAGTATTAAGTGCCAGTGTGGCTAAAATCACCTGTTTTGGCGGCTCAACGGGCGCTATTTCGACAACAGTCGGTGGCGGCACGCAGCCTTATCAATTTGCATGGTCTGGTCCATCAGGATTCAGTAGTACAGCTCAAAATATCAATACACTTGTTGCGGGTACATATCGTCTGACATTGTCAGATGCTAATTTATGTACATTTACAACAACTTATACGGTTGATGCAAACCCTGCCATAGTTGTTTCAGGTAGTGTTTCAGATGCAACACGTAGTCCTAATGGTACAATCACGCTAACGGTCTCAGGTGGCACCCCTCAGTATAGTTACTTGTGGAGTGGTCAAGGGGTGAACCCAACGAATAAAAACCAAACAGGACTTTGCCCTGGCACATATAGCGTTTCTGTTACAGATGCAGCAGGATGCCGTGAGATAAAATCATTTGCCATAGGTGGCGAATGTTCAACGCCCATGACATTTAGTATCTTAAACACATCTGCGGGTTGTCCTGGACAAAACTTAGGTCGCCTTGAATTAACCGTATTAGGCGGCGCGCAGCCTTATACATACACATGGAGAAACGTTACAAATGACATTATCGGACGGGATAGAATATTATCAGGATTAACAGCGGGTAATTATACAGTTGTCGTTGAAGACCTTATTGGTCAAGTAAAGTTAGAAACTTATACCGTTTCTGGCTCACAAACAGCAGTTAGAATCTCTACTCTTGTAGTGTCTCCTGAAACGTGTACCGGCGCTGATGGTGCTATTTCTTTGACGGTCACAGGCGGGGTTGAACAATATTCTTATTTTTGGGCTGACCTAAGCGGTGCTAACCAACAACGCAACCGTGCCAACATACGTGCCGGTAGTTATTCCGTTCAAATAAGAGATGCCAATGGCTGTTTGAAAGATACCAGTAACATCATCGTACCACGTAATCCGTGCCCTTTAGTAGCCATTACGACTAAGAAAAATGTTAAATGTTTTGGTGAAAGTAACGGTTCTATAACGGTCAATATCCAAAATGGTGAGCCAGGTTATGTCATTCGTTGGTCGCCAACGGATTCTACCATTGTCAATAACCTGCCAAGTCGATCAGGTAATTACGAAATTACAGGTTTACGGGCTGGTACGTATAATATATCTATTACAGATGCACGTGGTCAAAATAAAGTTGAAACACAAACTGTTGAGAGCCCAACACGATTAACAATTGAAAAAACCATCTCGCCCGTTACAAGCGGCTGCAATGGCTCAATTGTCTTAGCGGTGAGTGGCGGCTCAGGTTCTGCTTATTCATATACATGGAATACTGGCGCAACAAGCCGTGATTTGTTTGGATTATGCTGCGATACGACTAAAAAATACAGTGTAACCGTCCGTGATGAAGCGAATTGTGCCGCTTCTACTGGAAACGATGTTGTGCCTTGCGTCATCGCCGCTTTAAGCGCAACTGTCGTTGTGACTGACCCTGTTTGTAAAGCAGATTCAATGTCTGGAAAAATCCAAGTGACACCTGTTGGCGGTTCTGCTCCTTTTACTTACAATTGGGCAAATGCCTTCAATCAACCTGTTGGCACTAATTCAGCAACATTAACGAATGTTGCCCCTGGACGATATTTTGTTTCTGTTACGGATAGTCGTCAACCAAATGCACAAACGTGGAC
>JAYTMI010000534.1:0-2705 GCA_043728625.1 Saprospiraceae bacterium
GAAGTACCCCCTCAGTATTACGCCGATGAACAATGATTTTCATGCCAAAAGCACGACCTATTTTAGCCACTTCCTGCCCAATTCCGCTAAAACCATAGATGCCTAAAGTCTTACCCGACAACTCCGTAAGCGGTGTTTTTGTGATACAAAAATGCGGTTGACTGCCCCACTCTCCCGCTTGAACAGCCGCATCATGCACCGCAACTTGATTCGTCAATTCCAAAATCAAAGCAAAAACGTGCTGTGCCACCGTCTGAGAACCATAACCTGCGACATTACAAACAGGAATATATCGAGCCGCCGCCGCTTTCGCATCCACATTATTATATCCCGTTGCCGTAACGCCTATGTATTGGAGATTCATCATAGTTGCTATCGTTTCCGCAGAAATAATCGTCTTATTGACAATGAGTATATCTGCTTCACGGACACGATTCAGGAGTTCATTTGGTGCAGTAAAGTCATAAACTGTCACGTTTCCGAATCGCTCAAAGCCCTGAAATGATAGGTCTTCGCGGCACAAAGCATAGCCATCAGTGACAATAATTGTATGTTTTGTTGACATTTTTTCTTTTTTTATAAAAAATATAGCACATTATAAACAGTGAAAGCCGTAATTTTAAAAAAGTAGAAACCCAGATTTTTTAACAAAAAACGACTTAAATTATTGATTTTCGTAGTAAACAATGGCAAAAACAGCTTTTTTAATAAAAAAATACTTTGTCAAAAATTAGCGAAAAGCGGTTAAAGCTCGTAAAGCTAATAATTTCCAATTTGCGAATTTATCGCTAATAGCTTATCTTTGTTTTATTAAAAAAGTGTAATTCACATTACTTAAAATTTTAAAAAATAATTATCATGGAAATCCGCATCGCATATCATCCGTCAAGTGACACACTTATGAACCGTATTTCAGAACTTTTGAAAGAAAACGGCATTACAGCAGAAATCAACCCCGCTTCGTCGGCTATCAATAGCGATGTGCGGATTACGATGGTCAAAGAGCAAGAAAATGAAATCGCCCCTACCCTGTTGGACTCGTCTTTTGTACATACAGAACAACAACCGGGGTATTAAAAATATATTTCTTTGTCATGCACAGATATGTCATGACAATAAATTGGTTGGCATAGTTGAAAACAGGCAATTCATGCGAAAGTATGGACTGCCTGTTTTCTTTTAATCTCTCCGAAAATCTCGTTTTCCTCCCGTTTTTTCCATCAACTTCACTGATTTGATTTCAATATCATGCGAAAAAGCCTTGCACATATCGTAAATGGTCAAAGCAGCAACAGTTGCACCTGTCAAGGCTTCCATTTCGACACCTGTTTTTGCAGTCAAACTCGCTATACATTCGATAACAACTTCGCGTTTTTCGTTCAAAAAAATATCAACTTGACAGTTTTCCATGCCCAATGGATGACACAAAGGAATCAAATCACCCGTCTTTTTTGCGCCCATAACACCTGCAATAATAGCCGTTTGGAACACAGAACCTTTCTTTGTTTTGATGTCATTTTGCTCAAAATGGCTTAAAATTTCGTCGTTTAAAACGACGATTGCTTGCGCTCGTGCAGTACGTTTTGTTTCTTTTTTTTCAGAAACATCAACCATAGACGGGTTGCCTTTGGCGTTGAGATGCGTAAATTCGTTCATGTTTTTTTGTTTTTATTCTACTGTAAATCCTTAATTCGGGCTTCCAAATTCTGAATTTGAGGCTTAAATTTTTCGATAATATCAGCAAAATGAGTTGGATTTTGTACCTGAATTTGTTGAATAACCATACCCCTCAGTATTTTGTCTTCTCTAAAATTCTCCAACGTCAGGTTATCTGGATTTACCCCTTTTAGGGCAAAATAGCCTTTATTTTCTGCTTTTATCGCTGCCACGGCAAGGGTGACGACCGTCGCATCAACCTCTGTGAGCCCGCGAACGGCATTATTTATCGCCGATTGGTACTCCTCTTTTACGGTTTTCAGAACGGCATTGAGTTGTTTTACTTCAGATGTCCGTTGTTTTGCCACTTTCGTATTCTGCACACGCTTTTTTTCGGCTTCATACTGAGGGGTCGTGTACCGATTTTTAACTGCCGTTATGAAAAAACCAGCGACATTGTCCTTAATTTTTCCTTCGCGGTGCGCCCATTCCGTATAAGCTACACCATTTCGCAAAGCGTCTTCGGGCTGCGTTTCGATGAGTAGTTGCAGCACTTCGGAGCTTATCCCCCACCCTTTCACTTTTATAAAAACTTCGGCAAAAAGCGGCGTTGCTTCTGGCGGCAAAACAGTTAAGGTTGGATTTGTCGGTGCAGATTCTTTGATACGCAGTTTTTCAGACTTGTTGTCGAATACACTGAATATCAATGTTTTAACTTTTTTGCCTTCTTTTTTTTCAGCAAAAGTATAAGCAATATCACAAAATTTTGCCAAGTCTTTTTGCCCTTGCATTAAAACAAAACGCTTGAAATCGGCGTAGTTTTTATACTTGGTTTCAACATCTAAAATTTCTTTTAATTCATCAACGCCAATCGTCAATAAATCGCGCCGATATCTGCGGCTTTTCAATAATTCGTACATCCGAAACGAATAGACACTCCGCAACTCGATGATGTTCCGAATGTCATATTTCGTGAATGTTTCATGCAATTCGAGTAAATGTTCTTTCAAATCATTATTGAATTGCAATTCGATGTATGAATTGCGCTC
>JAYTMI010000535.1:0-3182 GCA_043728625.1 Saprospiraceae bacterium
ACTTATATGATGATGCAGTTGATGCGCGACATGGACTTTGTTTCCAAAAAAGTCTTGGATTATGGTTGCGGCACGGGCATTTTAGCCATTTTAGCCTCAAAATTGGGCGCAACAGATTTAGAAGCGGTGGACATTGAGCAAGCGAGTTATGAAAATACGCTTGAAAACAACGGCATCAATGATGTGCACAATGTCAAAGTTTTTTGTGGTACGCTCGATGTCATTCCGTCCGCTGATTTCGATATTATTTTAGCCAATATCAATCGCAATGTTATTCTTTACTCTCTTTCCGATTTGAAAAGCCGTTTGAAAACGGGCGGTACACTTTTGATTTCAGGCTTTTTGAAACAAGATGAACAGATTCTTTTAGATGCCACTCAAAAAGAAGGTTTTCAACACATCGTTACCCAACAACGTGGGAATTGGTTGTGTATGAAGTTAGTTGATAATGGATAATGACATTGCATAATTATCCATTATCCATTATTCATTATCAAGTATAAACATAATTTCAGAAGAACTTTTATCGTTTTTAACACTTGAATGAATACGTTTTGATTATTTCATTATTCAATATTCACCGAGTGTTTTAAACCAAAATAAAATGTTTGACTACATGAAAAAGCATATTCTTTGTCTATTTATCTTATTTTTTATCTTCAATATTCAGGCTCAGTCGTCATCCGTTAGGACGGGTGAAACAGAATCACCTACCGAGTTTCTAAAAAAACTGGAGGCTTATGTGACCTTGAGTCAACATCAATTGTCTGTCAAAACGTATAAAGAATTTGAAAAGAAGTTCAAAAGTGGCGGTTTCACGGAAGAGGAAACGATGCGCTTAATGGCTGTTTGCAACGATATGTTGTCGGCTCGATTGAATGCGATTCCTTATTTTACGGATTTTTTGATGAGTAGTACGCTCGTCGAATCGGGCGCAAAGGATTCTCGATTTGAGAAATGGCTGTCTGTTTTAGAACCTATGATTGCAGATGCACTTCAAGTTAAGAAATATGAACCGGTTCGACAATTTTTAGGTTTTTCAACGAGCTTTTTTGAAAATAATGCTTTGTATTTTGGTTCAAACACGATTAACTGGATAGTGGACAACCGCGATTATACTTGGCATTTTGAAAAAGGGACCCCCTCAGTATTGTGGGAAAAATTGAACATTACAGCTGTTTACAAAAAGGATTCGATTGTTCTAAAGGATACAAAAGGCGCATTTTTTCCTGTTACCAAAGAATGGCACGGCGATGGCGCAGAGGTGACGTGGGAACGATTTAAAAACAATGAAATCGTTTGTAAGCTGGGTAAATATCATATTGATGTGTCGAAAGGGTTTTATAAAGCCGAGAAAGCACTCTTGAAATACCCTGCTTTGTTTCCTAATAAAGACATCGAAGGTGTTTTTGAAGACAAGGTCAATTTCGGGATTGGCACTGCTGAAAATACCTATCCGCGTTTTGAATCGTACGAAAAGCGATTGAAATTGAGCAATATTGGCAAAAATATTCAGTACGATGGCGGTTTTCGTTTGTTTGGTATGACGGTTTTTGGTTATGGTACACCAGAACAGAAAGCTAATTTGATAATTAATAACAGCCAAAAAGGGACACGTGCTTTTCGAGCCATTTCAGAACTTTTTGTGATTCGCAAGGGCGAAAGTATTCTGTCTGAAAGCACTGAATCTGTTATTTACTTTGGAAAAGACTCGATTTACCACCCCTCAGTAAATTTGAAAATGGATGTTGCAAACAATATATTGATACTGGATCGGGGGGAGAGGGCAAGTCAACGTAATCCATTTTCCAACTCATATCATCAGGTGAATATGGATATGAATCGAATTAAATGGTTTATAGACAAAGATTCGTTGGTTTTGGGCGACAAACAACCTGGTTATGGCGCCAATGACAACAACGTAATGTTTGAATCTTTGAAATTTTTTAGTGAACCCGATTTCCGTAAGTTTCAGAATATTTCTACGCGCAACCCAGTCGTGGTGTTAAAAATGTACAGTGACCAAGTTCAAAAACGAATTTTGAATGCTAATGATGCTGCGCGACAAATTAACCCCAAGATGGATGCCAGTATGATTCAAAGCCTTTTATACGAATTAGTGTCCAACGGTTTTGTGAACTATGATTCTGAAAAAAACATATTAGAACTCAAAGACAAGGTGTTTCACTATTCGTTGGCGAATCAAAAAAAGGTTGATTACGACGTTTTGCGTATTGCCTCAGAGACACAAAAGGAAAATTCGAATTTTTTTCTCATGGATTCGACCATCAGAATCAATGGTGTGAGAGGGGTGGAGTTGAGTAACAAACAAAAAATTCGGGTGGTTCCCTTAAATCAGGAACTGACCTTGAAACGCAACCGCAATTTTGATTTTGATGGGCGAATGTTTGCGGGTTTTGCATTGTTTTATGGTGATAAATTCCATTTCGATTATGATCGTTTTGATATAACGATAGATTCCTTGCGGTTTCTCGATTTGTATTTAAAAACGGGGGAGGACCAATACAAACGACCGATAGCCTCGGCTATAAACTCCAGACTTGAATATTTGCGCGGCGTTTTGTTGATTGATGCGCCTAACAATAAATCGGGACGTGAAGAAATCAAAATGATGCCTTCTTTTCAGTCTAAAGACAATAGTTATGTCTTTTATGACTTGCCACAAACGCAACGTGGCATATATAAACGCGATTCCTTTTATTTCAAATTAGATAAATTTAACTTAGATGGGCTCGATAGCCTTCAACGTAGCCAGTTGAATTTTAAAGGGACGATGGTTTCATCTGGTATTTTTCCTCCTTTCAAAGAGACTCTGACCTTGCAGCCTGACTCATCTTTGGGCTTCAAAACGCGTACACCCATTGAAGGATTTCCTCTTTATAAAAAGAAAGGACAATTTATAGGTGATGTCACCTTAAATAATACAGGTTTTTTTGGCAATGGTTCCATAAAGTATCTCGGTGCAATGATTGAATCTCAAGATGTGGTTTTCCATCCCAAGCAGATGTTTGCCAGTGCAAAGAGCTTTGATTTAAGGGAAAATACCATAAACAATATCCCTCAAGTGACCGCACCCGGTGTCCAGATTAATTGGCTACCGGAAGATGACTCGATGTATTTGACTTCCAAAGATTCCGCTTTCAGAATTTTCCCTGAAGGGA
>JAYTMI010000536.1:0-3854 GCA_043728625.1 Saprospiraceae bacterium
GAAATGCAACACATTGATACACAATTCAATGCGCCCGATAATTTGCTTGAAATGAAGCTGCCGAATGAGACAAAGCGTAATCTGTTTCTTTGTATAAAAGAAGCCTTGAACAATGCCGCAAAATATGCAAAAGCGACGCTGATTGAAGTATCAATAGATGTTAAAGACAGGCATTTATCTTTAACCATACAAGACAATGGTATCGGTTTTGATATAGAGACTGCCTTGCAAAATGGTGGAAATGGCTTGAAAAACATGCGGGAACGGATGACGCAAGTGGATGGGGAAGCGTATATTTCGGGAGAAAAAGGGTGTATGATTCAGTGTGAACTGAACTTAAAATAAAAAAACCATACTTGTAAGTTGTAAAAATTTTAAAAAGACTTTACTTTTGTCTTAAATCAAAACTGATGGCAAGAGATATTTTTCATGAAATAGTTAAAGAAGCTTTAATCAAAGACGGTTGGACGATAACACATGACCCACTTGTATTATTACCTAAAGATGAAGGAGGCATACAGACAGATTTAGGAGCGGAAAAAATTCTGATTGCAGAAAAAGGCTTAACAAAAATAGCTGTTGAGGTAAAAAGTTTTTTAAATCCCTCCATTATTCACGATTTTAGTAAAGCATTTGGACAGTATCAAGTTTATTTAGACGTTTTAGAAATGACTAAGAACGACAGAATAATGTATTTGGCAATGCCTTATTCCGTTTATTATTTTCTAAAACAAAAAGAGTATTTTAATTACATCGTTCAAAAGCACAAGATTAAATTTATCATTTTTTTACCAAAAGAAAAAAAAATAAAGGCATGGATAGAATAATGCGTTTTCGTCAAGCTATTATTGATGTCATAGATGATTATATTGAAGAACATTCATCTTCTGTTGAAAAAGAAGGATTGGTTTATGAAAAATTGATAGACACGAACAACGAACGATTTCAGTTGATATTAGTCGGTTGGCAAGATGAAGAAAGATATTATGCACGAATTTTTCATGTTGATATAATCGACAATAAAATTTGGATTCAAGATGACAACCTTGAATACAGCGTTGCAGAGCGTTTGGGTGATAGAGGTATTCCTAAAAAAGATATTGTTTTAGCTTATTTTTCGCCCTCGCATAGAGAATATACAGAATATGCGGTTTCTTGATAAGGCTATTTCAAGTAAGCCCCTCAGTATTACCGTCCAAAATACTTATTCAAAGCCTCTACCCGCGTCCGCACTTGCAGTTTGGTATAGATGTTTGAAATATGCGTTTTCACCGTTTTTAAACTGATAAACAATTCGTTTGCTACTTCTTTTTCCATGCGCCCTTTACCAATCAATGTTATAACTTCGCGCTCTCGTGTTGTCAGTGTATCTGCTTCGGGTGACGTATTCATTTTGTTTTGATTAAAAGACAAAGCAATTTTCCGCGCAATAGATGGGCTCATTGGCGAGCCACCTTCATTCAAATCTCTTATAGCAGCAATAATTTTTTCAGAAGGAGACGATTTCAAAACATAGCCCAAAGCCCCTGCACTCAAAGCATCAAATACCTTTTGGTGGTCTTCATAAATGGTCAAAATCATAAATTGCGTCTTCGGGCATTGCTCACGTAAACGAGCGATACACTCAATGCCCGTCATACGCATTTCGCCTAAATCAATGTCCATCAAGACAATATCAGGCGAGTTTTGGGGTAAAAAACGAAGTGCATCCTCACCATTCATATAAGTATGCACACAGGAAAAATCCTCAACAGCATTGATGATGAGTTTTAAAGCATGGCATAAAGCAGCTTCATTTTCAACGATGGCAATAGAAATGGGCATCTTGATAAGGATTTGGTTCGAGACAAAGATAAGGTTAAGTTCTTTGCTTCGTCTATCCGTCTTTAGTCCTATTTTCCAATACCCTTTTTTAAGCCTTTATTGAAAGGACTCTCACTCTTGTCTCTACCTTTTACACAACCCATAAAGCTGCTCCACTGTCCCCGCAAACACATTCAAATCTATTGTTTCACTGATACCATTGCACCGCGCTTTGTCGCTAAACTGCCAAAATGCCCAATGCCGATTGTCGGGCAAGACGACAGTTCCTTTACTTTTATAGCTCGCAATCCAAATAGCATAAGCAGGAAAATTACCGGCGATATAGCGTTTGTAGTAATCTAAATTCGTGTATATCATTGGGCGCATACCTGTCTGTTTTTCGACAATATACAGCCACGCTGCAATACCCTTCAGTATATCCTCTCGATTAAACTTTCGGTCATCTACATCAGTATCGTTTTCAATATCCAAAACAGGTGGCAAATCACCTCTATCAATCGGCACATTCGATAGGAAAAAACGTGCTTGGTCAACAGCGTTATCTCTGAACATAAAAAAATGATATGCCCCCCTCAGTATATGCGCCTGTCCCGCCGTTTTCCAATTTTCTGAAAACTGATAATCCACCAAATCTAAGCCCCGCGTTGCCCGCATATAAGCAAAATGCACCTTAATCCCATTTTGATTCATCTTTTTGACTTCTTCCCAATCAATCCCACAGGAATAATGGCTCACATCTATACCATGTACCGCATAGCCAGGCGGAATCGCTACATTAAACGACTGCCATTCACGGCGACGCGGCTCTTCACATTGATTTTTTGTGTAAAAATAACTCTGAATTTTCATCCTAAAAAAGAACAAAAACGGCACAAGCACCAATATTAGTAGCCAAAAGAAGGCTTGTGGTCGGTTTGGTGAGTATTGGATAATCGGTTTCGTCATAGTATTTATGGATAAATGTCGAATAATTTGGTCTCCAGAAAAGTTATTTTGGTGGATAGGTTTTATAAAAATCTCCTCTTATATCAATCGTTTGGAAATAGTAAATGTCATCAATTAATTGTATGCCTATGCATAATCTCCTACACGAATACGATAATAAGTACGATTTTTCTTGGAATACAGAGGCTTTAAGTTGTTAATTTCCAATAGAGATGAAGCATTTTGGAAATTATCAATAGCTTCAGCCACTTGTTTTTGAGTAGGGGAAGGTAGTTTAGATGCGGCTTTGATAAATTGTTTTGTTATATCTATTCTCATAGAATACCTTGTCTTAATTTGGTTAAGAATAAGTCCGATTCGTCGGCAGAAACGGTTTCGAGATCTGATTCAGTTTCGGTCAGTAACATTTTTTCAAGCAAAGAAGCATCTTGGCGTGCTTCATCGTCCATTTTATCCCATTGACCTGTGACAACATATTTCTCTATCAAGCGGGCTTGGATAAGTGCGTTGATTTCTGAATCTTCATCATTTTCAGGTTCAATTTCTATTCCTTTCAAACCATCATCGAATTGAAACGGTACTTTCAAACTTTTAAACAACGCAATCACTTTTTCAAGTTTTTTAGCATCGTCGAATTGAGCAATGAGTGTTGTCATTTTTAATATTTTACTTTATTAATTATACAAAGATAAAGGTCTTTATGGTTGAAATAAACGAAAAAGCCTATTCCAAAGGCAGAAAACGCATAAAAAAGCGGAGAAAGAGGGATTCGAACCCTCGGTACAGTTGCCCGTACACATGATTTCGAGTCAAGCCCATTCGACCACTCTGGCATTTCTCCGTTGCAAAATTAACGCTATTTTTTTGAAAAAATAAAGAAAAAACAAAGGGTAAAAAGCGGAATTACCACTTTTTACCCCCCTCAGTAAAAACTTATTTTTTGAACTAAAATGAATTGTAAATTAGTAATTATAATTCTAAAACATTGATTATCAATATTTTAAAATCAACCATTACCTCAGTCGATTTCAGTTACTCGTTCCTTCTTCGTGCGGTTATTTTTCACTTTCACATCTTGAATAGCG
>JAYTMI010000537.1:0-7776 GCA_043728625.1 Saprospiraceae bacterium
TAAAATTCTACTTCGTAATCTTGCGGCACAATTCAATTCCTTTCTGAAAAGTTCTCCGAAAGAATTGTTTTTATAAAGACGAGTGGAGAGACAGGCTCAATGAAACTCGGGCAACCTGCGATAAAAATCGAACAAGGTGCCAACTCCTGCCAAATCAACAATTTGGAAATATAAAAACAGAGCGTTATGTTATCAATTCGTTTCTACAAATTCCAGCACCATTTTCAAGCGACGTCGCACGTTGTTGCGTTTCCGTATTTGTCAAATACATTTACACGTTATGGTATGTGTTGTTGTTGATTGCCGCAGCGATTCAACGACTTTCTGAATGTGAAGTGCCTTCCTTTCTCAAGCATTTGAGATATTTGCATCTTTTTTTCTTCGCATACTGAGGGGGTTTCGTTGAAACGATGCAGACTAATATTGTTATAGTCTTTAAATTAAAATCATTTTATAAATATTTAAAAATCAATTTATTATGTCTAACCATCTCCACTTCGAAACGCTTCAACTCCATGCAGGACAAGTTCCTGACCCAACGACAAACAGCCGTGCAGTGCCTCTCTATCAAACAACGAGTTATGTGTTTAACTCATCTGAACACGGTGCAAATTTGTTTGGCTTGCGCGAGTTTGGCAATATTTATACACGCATTATGAACCCCACAACCGATGTTTTTGAGAAACGTATGGCAGCTTTGGAAGGTGGTGTAGCGGCGTTGGCTGTGGCTTCGGGACAAGCAGCGCAGTTCATTGCGTTGAGTAATATCCTCGGTTTAGGCGACAACTTTGTCACTACGGCTAATCTTTATGGCGGCACTTACAACCAATTTAAAGTGCAATTCAAACGCATCGGTGTCGAAGCCCGTTTTACAGTAGGCGAAAAACCAAGCGATTATGAAGCCTTGATTGATGAAAAAACGAAGGCAATTTACGTCGAAACCATCGGCAATCCATCCTTCAGCGTACCTGATTTTGAAGGTATCGCAGCCGTTGCGAAAAAGCACGATTTGCCTTTAATTGTTGACAATACCTTTGGTGCAGGCGGTTATTTGTTCCGTCCGTTGGAGTATGGTGCACACATCGTTGTCGAATCTGCAACAAAATGGATTGGTGGACACGGCACGTCTATCGGCGGTGTCATCGTGGATGGCGGTAGCTACAACTGGGGCAATGGCAAATTTCCACAGTTTTCAGAACCTTCTGATGGCTATCACGGCTTAGTTTTTTCGGATGTTTTTGGCGTAAATGGTCCTTTTGGCAATATTCAGTTCATCATACGTGCACGTGTTGAGGGTTTACGCGATTGGGGTCCTTCTCTGTCTCCTTTCAATGCCTTCCTTTTAATTCAAGGTTTAGAGACATTGAGCTTGCGTGTTGAGCGTACTGTTCAGAATGCACAGGCATTGGCAGAATGGCTTGAAGTGCATCCGCAAGTAGCAACAGTCAACTATCCAGGGTTGAAATCATCGCCAAATCATGCCAACGCGGCTAAATATTTGAAACGTGGCTTTGGTGGTGTGTTGAGTTTTGAGTTGAAAGGTTCAAAAGAAGCGGCTACGAAATTGGTGGATTCTTTGGAACTCATCAGTCACTTAGCGAATGTCGGGGATGCCAAAACGCTTATCATTCAGCCTTCCGCAACGACGCATCAGCAATTGTCGGACGAGGAACAATTAGCATCAGGGGTTACACCAAATTCGCTCCGTATCAGTGCGGGTATAGAGCATATTGACGACATCAAAGCAGATTTGACGCAGGCTTTTGCGAAAATATAGGCTTAATATATAAGGCAATAACCTTCCGAAAGTTTTAAACTTTCGGAAGGTTGTTCTAAAAACCTTTCGAAAATGAAAAAAATACTTAAAAAGCACGACCATACTGAGGGGGTCAATGTCATTAAAAAACAAACGGAAAAGAAAGAACAACCTTCGACGAGTATGAAGATTTTTAAATACGACACATCTTTTGAATTGGAAAATGGTGAAATATTGCCCAAAATTCAAATCGCTTACCACACATATGGCACCTTGAATGCTGCGGGTGATAATGTGGTGTGGGTTTGTCATGCTTTGACGGGCAATTCGGAGGCAACAGATTGGTGGTCAGGTTTGGTCGGTGAAGGTAAATATTTAGACCCTGAACAGTATTTTATTGTATGCGCCAATATGTTGGGTTCACATTATGGCTCGACGAGTCCGATTAGTTTGAACCCAAAAACAGGGCATTTTTATGGTCGTGATTTTCCAACAATTTCAATTCGAGATGTTGTCAATGCCCATAAAATATTGGCACAACATCTTGGTACTCAAAGCATTGAGTTAGCAATTGGTGGCTCAATGGGCGGTCAACAGGTTTTGGAATGGGCAATTATGCAGCCCGATTATTTTAAAAACATAGCCGTCATCGCTTGCGGTGCAAAAATGACTCCATGGTCAATTGCCTTGAACGAAACGCAACGTATGGCAATCGAAGCTGACCCCTCAGTATCAAAAGGAAATATTGCTAAAATTGACGATTTAGACACCTTAATAAGCACAGGCGCAAAAGGCATGGAAGCTGCAAGAGCGATTGGTATGTTGAGTTACCGCAGCTATGAAGGCTATAATTTTGCACAAAGTGATGACCGTGATTTGTTAGACACATTTAAAGTTCAGTCGTATCAACGGTATCAAGGGCAAAAATTGGCACAACGTTTCAATGCCTTGAGCTATTTGTCTTTGTCCAAAACGATGGATTCGCACAACGTAGGGCGCAATCGAGGCGGCATCGAAAAAGCTTTGAAAAATATTAAAACCAATACGTTAGTCGTTGGTATTCAATCAGATATATTATTTCCTCTTGAAGAACAAATTGAGTTAGCGAAGCAGATACCCGGGGCAACATTGGAGGTCATTCAATCAAAATTTGGACACGATGGCTTTTTGATTGAATTTGACCAAATGCTCGCATTACTGCAAAAGTTTATGCAGAAAAACAATGAATAGACTTGAACTGTATCAATTACGTTCAAGTTGAGGCTGTCTCAAAAGGTATTTCAAGTTTTTTTGTCCCGAATATTATTCTTTTTGAAGGCGTTTATGTTCGGGAAATTTTTAAAATTTCCCGAACATGGTGCCCAAAACCATAGAATATTTTGCACTAAAAATTTCGATTTGCCTTTTGAGACAGCCTCAACTTTATAGAGCCACAAAGCACATGTAGTTGATAAGAAAATAAAAAACTATGTGTTCTATATGTCTATGTGTTCCAAAATAAGAAAATCAATTTTTTATTAAATAATTAAAAATCAAATAGTTATGGGATTAAGATTAGGCGATACCGCACCCGATTTTACAATCGAAACAACACAAGGTACGATTAATTTCCACGAATGGCTTGGCTCTTCTTGGGGTTTATTGTTCTCGCATCCTGCCGATTTCACGCCTGTTTGCACAACGGAATTGGGCAAAACAGCATTGTTGAAAGGCGAATTTGAAAAACGTAATGTCAAAGTCTTGGCTGTGAGTGTGGACGATATTGCGTCTCACAATCGCTGGATACCAGACATCGAAGAAGTCAACAGCGTAACGATGAACTTCCCGATTATCGCTGACCAAGACCGCAAAGTGGCTGAATTGTACGATATGATTCACCCAAATGCGAGCGAAAAAGCAACTGTCCGCTCGGTTTTTGTCATCGGACCCGATAAAAAAGTCAAGTTGACATTGACGTATCCTGCTTCAACAGGGCGCAATTTCCTTGAAATTTTGCGTGTCATTGACTCATTACAATTAACGGCAAATCATTCCGTTGCCACACCTGCCGATTGGCAAGTGGGTGATGATGTGATTGTTACTTTGAATGTGGCGACAGAAGATATTGCTGGGAAATATGGTGTTGAACCAGAAATCAAAAAGCCGTATTTGCGCTACGTACCACAACCTAACTAACTGATTGTTAGGCTATTAGTGACGGGGTGACTTCAAGTCACCTCGTCACTTTGTTAAATACCCCCCTCAGTATTTTTCATATTTCATCATTCATATTTCATACTTAGTATATGCCTTACGACAATTTTGAAACGAACGCGATTCGCACCCGTGCTGATCAATCAGATTTTAGAGAACACTCGACCCCGATTTTTATGACTTCAAGTTTTACGTTTGAAGACGCTGAACAAGCCCGTGCTTTGTTTGCCGATGAAATACCTGGCAATATCTACACGCGGTTTTCAAACCCCAATAATTCAGAATTTATTGACAAACTCTGTCTCATGGATGGTGCAGAAGATGGTTTGGCAACCGCTTCAGGTATGTCTGCCATTTTTACGTCTATTGCAGGTTTGCTCAAAACGGGCGACCATATCTTAGCCAGCCGTTCGGTTTTTGGTTCGACACATCAGTTATTGACGATGGTTTTTCCAAAATGGGGCATCACTTCAACGTATGCCGATATCAAAAAGCCCGAAGAATGGGAGGCTTTGATTCAGCCTAATACACGTTTGATTATCCTTGAAACGCCTTCAAATCCAGGGCTTGACCTCATAGATTTGGAATATATTGGCAAATTGGCAAAAAAACACAACATCATTTTGAACGTTGACAACTGTTTTGCCACGCCTTATTTGCAACAACCGATAAAATTCGGTGCGGATTTGGTGACGTATTCTGCTACAAAATTCATTGATGGACAAGGACGAACTATTGCAGGAGCCATCGTTGGACGTAAGGATTTGATAAAAGAAATTCGCTTTTTTGCCCGTCATTCAGGACCGAGTTTGTCGCCTATGAATGCTTGGTTGTTGTCAAAATCCTTAGAAACTTTGGCGGTACGCATGGACAGACATTGCAAAAGTGCCTTAGAATTAGCAAATATCTTAGAAACGCACCCCTCAGTATCGTGGGTCAAATACCCGCATCATCCAGCCCATCCGCAGTTCGCATTAGCTAAAAAACAAATGCCAAATGGTGGTGGCGGTGTCGTTTGCTTTGAAGTCAAAGGTGGTATTGATGCAGGACGTGCGTTTTTGAATAATCTAAAAATGATTACACATTCTGCAAATCTGGGCGATTCGCGCACCATTGCAACGCATCCAGCTTCTACAACGCACTCAAAACTGACCAATGAAGAACGTGCTGCAGTGGATATTACGGCGGGTTTGATACGAATTTCGGTGGGTTTGGAGCATATTGATGATATTACGGCGGATATTTTTCAGGCGTTGGAAGCGGCGGTTAAATAGATGAAATACACATTTACGAAATCTTTAATATTTTGTAAATGTTGATTTTCAATAGTTTACAAATCATCATCGTCTTGATAATGCGGAATCGTTGCAAATTGTGGCACATTGACATACTTATAAATAGTTTCAAGAGATAGCTCAAAACCTAATTTTGAAAAGCCTACAACATCGTTTGGGGCATTAAAAAGTTGATATGTCCACAAATTCGGGTTTTCTGTACGGCTGTATAAAATGATGGATTGCCAACGAGATTCGACAAGCAGATAATATTGAATGGATAAGACTTTTTGAAAATCCTCAAATTTGTCGGTTTTATCGTGTTGAGCGGTTGACTTTGACAAAATTTCAACAACAAGACTTGGATTCTTGATAATAAATTCAGCATCAATGTCTTGTGGGTCACAGGTCAGCATGACATCAGGGTAATTGTATATCCCGTTTTCTATAAGTTGCAATTTCAGATTTTCGTCAAAAACGACACAACCACGTTCTAAAAAATGACTGCGTAGCGCATAAACAACGTTTTGCTTGACACGATTGTGCTTGTTCGATGTTCCTGCGATAGGATACAAACGACCAAAACGATATTCATGTCGAACATCGCTTTGTTCTTCAAATTCGATGTATTCGGCGACGGTTAAGCGTTTTTCGGAAAGTGCAATTGCATTCATAATTCAATATTTTTGCAAATTTAAGATAGTTAAACAACAATGTCGGAGGTCATTGTTTGACTATTCAGAATTTCGGGCAGCGCGAGCATTGTTGTTGACATGTTTTTTCCTTTTTTTTGTAAAAATAGAGTGATTTTTTGAGATGGTCAATAGTTGTGATGATTTTATTTGAATCTAAATGAAGCATACAATTGATAATATCTATGTGCTAAAAACGGCTTTTGAATGGAATTTTAAAAGAAGTTTGTAAATTGGCTGTTTAAATAATATTAAGACTATAAATTTTATCACATTTTACTTTAAATTTTAAAATTATAAATAATATGACTAAATATTCTATTATTCTTTTCCTTTTTTTAGTATTTTCAGCAAATGCACAACGATTTAAAGAAGTTCCTATTCAAGTTGTAGCACCTCAAACGATGGTTGTAAATAGTTTAGGTGGAAAATTTTTGGGTAAAAAGAATCAGGTACTTCTTACCTTTCAGTTACCTGAAAACACTATTAGATGGTTTTATATCTTTTCTGCTAGTAGAGATAAAGCAACAATTGATAGGGACAAAACAAGGACTTAATCTTCTTTCTCAATTATCAAAACTTATTGATAGGACAGGAACAACAAGAAATGTGATAAATTTTTTAACTGTACCACCTGGAACAGACTACTGTAATGTTTATCTTTTGCCAGGCAGACAAGACGCTCTTAACTTCGACAAAGAATTTAGTCTAAAATTCCCTCGACACGATATGGCAGGATCAAGACAGAACTTCAGTCATGGTTCTGTTGACATAGCTTCAAACGAATATTTAGCGGGATATCAATACTTAGGATTTCAAAATCCTTCAAGTGTTTATGAAGTAAATGTTTCCATTGAAATAGTGGCAATTGTTAATCAAGAGATAACCGATAATAAAGGATTTGCAACAACTTCAAAAGATAGAATGTTTGGGGAATGTCTTAAATTATTGAATTATGGAGTTCTTACAGAAGATAGTCATAAAATGGAGATATGTAGTTGTTTGACAGAAGATTTAACAAAAAAATATACTCAATATGAACTTCGAGAAATGCCAAACTATAAAGCTACACAAATTATAGGTGAAAATATTAAGATGTGCGCTGAAAGAATAGATGACACTAAAAAGTATCCCGAAGCAAAAGCGGCAGACGATGTGTTAGAAAATGATGTTTCACCAACAAGAATAAATTTAATATCTAAATACAAATCTAATAATTGCTATTTTACACTAAATTATGATGGATCAATGTTAATAGATTGGTTTAATGGACAAAAAACAGAAGGTTCTTGGAAAATTGAAGGTAAATTTTTAATTTGTAATTATTCTAACACAGAATATAGGTATAGTATATTAGTAAACAAACCTCGAAGAATGGAGTACAGGGAAATGTCAAAAACAAATACTTTATATTCGGCTCAACGAATTATAGATTAATTAAGATAATGTAAAATAGTAAATGAATCCAACAACAGAAAAAACATACAAAACCATGTCCGTCGAAATGACCCGCGTGGATGACGCTTTTCACTTCGAAGCATTGGGCGGCGACAAAGTACCTGTGCACATTGACGCAGCCGCAGCGATAGGTGGTTCACATGCAGGCGCACGACCTATGGAGTTGATACTCATGGGTTTAGGTAGTTGTGCAGCGATAGATATTATTTTGATTTTGAAAAAAATGAAACAGGACGTTTCAGATTTTCGCATTGTCATCGAAGGAAAACGCGATGCCGTAGCAAATCCATCACCTTTTGAAGCGATTGAAGTGCGTTTTATACTGAGGGGGGCAAACTTGGTGCAAAAAAAAGTTGAACAAGCTGTTCAACTGTCTATGGAAAAATATTGTTCCGTGTCTGCG
>JAYTMI010000538.1:0-3526 GCA_043728625.1 Saprospiraceae bacterium
ATCACATCCTGCGTGATACGTGTTCGATGTTTGTACTATTTGGGATGCCGATAGCACAGATTCTGATATTTGGTTTTGCCCTGTCAAACGAGGTGAAAGATACACGAATTGCGATTCTTGATAATTCAAAAGACATTGATACCGAAGGCATTATTCATAAAATTGAAGCGAGTCGTTATTTTGATGTCGAACGCAATTTGATGACGCTTTCAGATATAGAAGCGGCTTTTAAATCTGGAAAAATCAAATTAGCCATTATTTTTCAACCCAATTTTAGAGACAATTTGCATCATGTCGGAAAAGGGCAAATACAACTTATTGCCGATGCAAGCGACCCAAACACTGCAACAACGGTGGTCAATTATGCTTCGGCTATCATTGGTGACTACCAAAAGCAGATTAATGAAACGGTCAAACTACCCCTCAGTATTGGCGTCGAAACGCGCATGATGTACAATCCGCAGCTCAAAGGTGAATACAATTTTGTGCCTGGAGTGATGGCGATGATTTTGATGTTGATTTCTGCAATGATGACTTCGGTGGCAATTGTCCGCGAAAAAGAAATGGGAACGATGGAAATCCTTTTGGTCTCGCCGATGAAGCCGCTTTGGTTGGTTATTTCGAAAATGATACCTTATCTGACGCTTTCGATTATCAATTTCGCTGTTATTGTCTTGTTGAGCATCTATGTTTTAGGCGTTCCTGTTCGTGGGAGCATGGTGCTTTTGTTTATGGTGAGCGTGCTATACATCATTTGCTCTTTGGCTTTGGGATTGATGATTTCGTCAGTAACGGAGTCGCAACAAGTGGCTTTATTGATTTCGCTGATGGGTTTGATGATGCCGACGATTTTGTTCAGTGGTTTCATGTTTCCGATAGAAAATTTGCCTTTACCGATGCAAATAATTTCAAATATCGTACCCGCCAAATGGTATTTTATCATCGTTAAAAATGTAATGATAAAGGGTTTAGATCTACATTCTATCATAAGAGAAGTCAGTATTTTAGTCGGAATGACCTTGTTTTTGTTGGCTGTTAGTTTGAGAATGTTTAAAGTACGTTTAGAATGATGAATGATAAACTATGAATGATGAATAGCGACCCCCTCAGTATAGAAAGTCGCTATTCATCATTCATAGTTTATCATTCATCATTCTTAATTAAATAATCCGCTTTAACCCTATTTGAATGCCGAGTCGAACAAGTGGTATTATTTTATCGCCATTCAAAGGAATGAGCAAACCTGTAGCGGCGAAGGTATTCCAAACATAACGGTCAAGTAGTTTGCCTTGCCAACCAATTTTGAGATCAGTCAATGCCTCGCCGAAAATGTTGAGTTGTGGTCTGCCATTGGGCAAAATACCATAAGTTCTACCTTGACCCGCGACGATGCCGAGACCGCTACCGATGTAAAAACGGCGCAAAACACCAGTTGGATAGTAGCGGAAATCGGGATGAATGGCAAAACGGACTTGATATGACCCGCGTGTATCGAGCGGTAAAGCGAGTTCAATTGGGGTCATCATGACATCAAAATTGGCTGTCCACGATAGATGTTTACTGACGGGAGCTTCGCAATTAATTGTAATATTGCCACCTGTTGGTCCAACACCAAAAAGTTGCTGTCCACCAACGCCGACTCGGAAAACCATCAAGTGTTCTGGCGTGATTTTAATGATTTTTTGGGCTTTTACTGAGGGGGGGCTTGAAAAGGATATGAGCAAGAAAATCAAGACAAATGTTAAATTAAGCGGTGTAAAACGATTTTTATTCATGCTTTGACGATGTTAATATTTCGTATAAAAAGTTGATTTTAGATAGATAAAAAATATAACGTCTGTTAACAGTTTTATGTGGCAGATAAAAAAAAATTAACAATGCGGACGCTTGGATTTTTATTACAAAAGGAATTTATACAGATTTTCCGGGACCCTGCCATCTTGCGGATTATCTTTATGATGCCCATTATGCAGCTTATCATATTACCGTTTGCGGCTGATTATGAAGTCAAAAATATCAATTTGAGTGTGGTTGACAACGATCATTCATCTTATTCACATCGTTTGATAGACAAAATGACGGCTTCGGGTTACTTTCGTTTGACGGATTATTCTAATTCCTATGCGCAAGCTATAAAAACGATTGAACATGAGAAATCGGACTTAATTTTAGTCATTCCCAATAATTTTGAACGTGATTTGGTACGCGAAAATAACGCAAAGGTTCAGTTGGCTGTTGATGCCGTGAATGGTGTCAAAGGCGGCTTGGCTGGGGCTTATGCCGCAAATATTATCAGAGAAGTCAATGCCGATATTCGGCTTGACTGGATTACTCCGCAAAAAATCAACCCCTCAGTATCGAGCATAGAAATTACCTCTGCCTACTGGTACAATCCACACATGGACTATAAATTGTTTATGGTACCAGGCATTCTAGTCATTTTGGTGACGATGGTGGGCGCGTTTTTATCTGCATTGAACATTGTTAGAGAGAAAGAAATTGGTACAATAGAGCAGTTAAACGTTACACCGATAGCCAAATGGCAATTTTTATTGGGCAAATTAATCCCGTTTTGGGTCTTAGGTCTTTTGGTCTTGTGCATCGGTTTGTTGATGGCGCGGCTGATATTTGGTATTGTGCCTTTGGGTTCTATCTTTTTGATTTTGGCTTATGCGGCGGTCTATTTATTGGCTTTTTTGGGGTGGGGTTTGCTCATTTCGACGTTTGTGGATACACAACAACAAGCGATGTTTGTATCCTTTTTCTTTATGATGATTTTCATTATGCTCGGCGGACTTTACACCAATATAGATTCGATGCCACATTGGGCAAAAGTTGTGTCGCAGTTTAATCCAGCCGCTTATTTTATTGAGGTCATACGCATGATTGTCTTGAAAGGCAGCGGTTTTCAGGATATTAAAGAACATTTTATCAAAATGGCAGGCTTTGCTGTATTTTTTAACGCTTATGCGGTTTGGAATTATCGGAAACGGAGTTAAAAGGGCGGTATCATTTCAAACCTTTGGCTCTATTTTTAAAAGAAACCCAACATTTTTTTCACATTTTATACATGCGTTTGAAAAATAATTTTAAATTTGTAGGATACAGTTTGAATACTTTTTTTCACAAACTAAAATCCGTCTATCATGCGCGCTATTTCAATCAAAATGGGTCTTTTGATGTTGGCAGGGTTTGTTTCGTTTTTCCTGCTGATGTACGTCTTGGGGTTAGGTCATCGCATCGAACTTCGAGTGTTTAACGGTATCATTCATCTCTACTTCCTGAATCGAGCCATTCGAGCTTATTATGAACTTCATCCCGAAAAAATCGGCAACTACATGTCGGGTTTAGCACAAGGAATGGGTGCGTCGGTCATCGGTGTTGTCGGGTTCACCTTGTTTATGACCATTTTTCTCTCGTTGAGTCCAACACTTATGAGTACCATCCGCCAAGATTCACAAATGGGTGCATATCTATATCCCTTTACTGCCAGCCTTTTTATTTTGGCAGAGGGACTTGTCATCAG
>JAYTMI010000539.1:0-3713 GCA_043728625.1 Saprospiraceae bacterium
ATGAAAACGATAATCTCTATGGCGAGCATTTGTGGTACTTAGATTCAAATTAGAAGTTCAAATTTTAAGAGATTCTTTTACCTTTGTTACTGTTGCGAATATTCGCTTTTTTCATTTAAATATCCATAAAAAATAATGAATAACTCTTTTTCACTCGAAGGAAAAGTCGCTTTGATAACAGGCGCATCGAAAGGCATTGGGGAAGCCATTGCTCGAAATTATGCCAATATGGGCGCAAAAGTCGTCATCAATAGTCGTAAACAAGAAGCCGTAGATGCGGTCGCAAATGCCATAAATACTGAGGGGGGTACTGCAATTGGTGTCGCTGGTCAAGTCGGTAACATGGAAGATTGTCAAAGGCTTTTTGATGAAACCATGTCCGCTTTTGGACGCATTGATATTGTTGTAAACAATGCCGCAACCAATCCAGTCTTTGGTCCAGTTGAAAATACAGATGCGTCTGTTTTTGATAAAATCATGAATGTCAATGTCAAAGCACCTCTTGAATTAGCCAAAATGTGCTTGCCTGTTATGGAAAAAAATGGTGGCGGTTCTATAATCAATGTATCGAGTATTGGCGGTTTGAAAGCAGAGCAAATGTTGGGCATTTATTCCGTTTCCAAAGCAGCGTTGATTTCTTTAACAAAAGTCATGGCGGCAGAATGGGGCAAATATAATATCCGTGCAAACGTGATTTGCCCGGGTTTGATACAAACAAAATTCAGCCAAGCCTTGTGGTCAAATGATAAAATTATGAAGCACATGCTGTCGCAAGTGCCACTCGGACGCATCGGTCAACCCGAAGAAATAGTCGGTTTGGCGTTGTTTTTAGCATCAGAAGCGTCGAGTTATTGTACGGGCGGCGTTTTTGTAGCAGATGGTGGTTATTTGGTTTAAAAAATCACCCCCTCAGTAAAAAACCTGAAAACCTCCACAAGCAGACTGTTTGTGGAGGTTTTTTTTATTAAAAAAGAGATTTTTTATTTTTTTTCAACTTCTTGAAATCCAAAAAAAAAGCTACTACGTAAGATTATGGAAAGTTTTTCAAAAACAACTTATTTAGAGTGATTAAGGGTTCTTCCTCGCATTATTCAAAATAAAATAACGAAAAAACCTTTCAATACAATAAAAAGTATCATTCTGAAAACATCTATTTTTTAAACTGTATCAATCTGATATACAAATGAAAGCAGTTTAAGTTTTTCAATTGTGTTTTACATCTATTCGATTCATGTACCTATAGTTTACTGATGATATAAAAAATAATATCCCCTCAGTATTTTCCCTTGAAATAAAGCGTAAAAGATTACAGCATAAAGACAAAATACACTTTGTCTTTAAGTTCTTTGTGTGCTTTTTCTCTAATAATTTATAGAACAATGTGAAATAATTTCACCTACTCAAAACCATTATAATATATTGTTAGTCAACAATTTAGCAACTCATAATCCATCATTTTTAAATCATTTTTTCAATAAATTTAAAATTTTAATTACAATGAAAACGTCACGTATTTTTTTCACTCTTTTCGTCACTTTCTTAGCTTTCATTCAAGTATCTTTTGCTCAAAAAAGCAAAGCAGAAAACGTTGTAAAAGCCTATTACACCGCGCTTGATGCCGCCGATGTTGCGGGATTTAACAAAATAGCCGCCGCCAATTTCATGCTTACTGCGCCCATTTCACCAACACCTTTCAATACTGAAAGTTGGAAAATGCTCGCAATGGGTTTTAAACAAGGCTTTCCCGATATGAAGCATCAAGTCATTGACTGGTTTGCTGACGGCAATAAAGTCGCCGTCAGAGGTATCTTCACTGGGACAAACACAGGCAGTATGCAAGGCAATCCGCCTTCAGGCAAAAAAGTGACTTTGCCATTCAATGCCCTTGCTGAATTAGATGATCATGGGAAAATGGTCTCCATGAATGTCCAATTTGACAATGCTATTTTTATGAAGCAATTGATGCCCGACATGGTCTCAACAGACCAAATCAAACAAAATGCTCGCATAGCTTATGAAAGCCTGAGCAAACGCGACTTCGCCACATTCAAAACCGTTTGTGCCGCCGATTTCACGGAATATTCGGCTGGACCCGCTCCGATAAAAGGCGTGGACAATGCGATTGAAGCCTATAAAATGTTCTTCGCTATGGCACCTGACATGAAGTTTGACATTACAAACCTCACCGTTGACGGTAATCGAGTCATCGTCGAAAGCACCACGACAGGCACCAATACAGGAATGGTCATGGGTATGCTCCCAGCTTCGGGCAAAAAAGTAAAAACAATGGACGTGGACATCGTGACTTTTGATGCACAAGGCAAAGCCACTTCACACCGCACCGCCAACCCGAATGAGTTTTTCCACCAAATCGGCTATGGCTCTTTGACTAATCCGAATACAGGAATCATCATGGCAGGTTATGACGCATTTGGCAAAGGCGATGTCGCAGGTTTACTCGCTTTAGTTGATGAGAATGCCACTTGGGACGCGACCGAAAGCCCTTTGATGCGTTTCTGCAAAGGCAAAGCGGAAATACAAAAATTCATCATGGACATACCAAAGTTTGTCAGTTTCCAAAAGTTTGAACCCGCCCGTTTTATTGCTGATGGTGACGATGTTATCGTGCTTTTGAATGTGGATTTAACAAAAACCAGTGATAACAAAGCTTATTCCGTCCATCCGATTCATCATTTCACTTTGAAAAATGGTAAAATCGTTGCTTTCAAAGAAACCATTGATACTTATCAGCCGATGGCAATGGTGTCTAAAAAATGACCCCCTCAGCAGCAATTTCCGCTTTGGCTTGTTACAAAATTAAACACATAGAAACATAGGAGATTTCACATAGGTTCACATAGAATTTTCCAAAAAAACTATGTGAACCTATGTGAAATCTCCTATGTTTCTATGTGTTTAAATCCCAAAGCGGAAATTGTTGCCCCCTCAGTATCCGCCTTCATAAACCATTGAAAACAAAGCATTTAACATCATTTTAAATCAAATTTAATTTCAATCAATCATGTCAAGTAACTTAGCAACAGTTCAAGAAATGTACGCCTGCTTCGGGCAAGGCGATATTCCAGGCGTACTCGCAAAATTCAGCGACGATGTCTCACTTTTCAATACCGCAGATACCTCAATAGTTCCTTTTGCTGGGAAATATAAAGGTAAAGAAGGGGCTATCCAGTATTTCACAAAACTTGGATCAATGACACAAACGACCAAATTTGAGCCGTCTAATTTCAGCGAAGAGGGCAATAAAGTGACAAATGAGGTCATCCACGATGGTATTATATTGAGTACCAATAAGCCTTTCCACACAGCCATGACCTTTCATTGGGTTTTTAATGACAAAGGCGAGGCGATGGATTGGAAAGCAACAGGTGACTTTTCAGGTCTTTACTCAGCTTTTTCATAAGTACATGTAAATCAATGTCTTAAACAATTAAGTGGTTTGCTCATTTTAACAAATGTGCAAACCACCCCCTCAGTATTTTTTATAAAATTAGTGTTCAAAAATGGCAAAAATGAATTTAGTAGGGTTATTCATTGCACAGAGCATTTGGCTTTTAAAGTATTGACCGATATGTATAAAACCGATTATCTTTATGCAGGTTTAGGCGAGACAATTCGTTTCAAATAAACCAAATTAATCATCTATCATTCTTCATTTCTAAAATCAATTCATAATGAAAACGCTTAAAAATATC
>JAYTMI010000540.1:0-6921 GCA_043728625.1 Saprospiraceae bacterium
TATATTTTCAAGACCTTTTTGAAGAAATCATTGAGAGACGTGCCTTCATTGTCGGAGTCTTCTGTTTGTTTTTTTATTTCTTCAATAAATTCATAAGCGAGATTTGTTTCCGCCGTATCGTCAATACAATAATAATGTGTCACGTCGCCTTTTTTTTCAGAACGGACGATGTCGTACAATTTGCCTTCATACCAAAATTCCTTACCAACTCGTTCCCATTTTAGTTTTTGTTGATTTTCGGGCGAAATTGAGATAAGTTGTAATTGGTCATTGTCCACAAATTGTTCAATAACGGCTTCCATTTTATGGTGAATCAGCCATTGTTCTATCTTGAATACAGGCATATAACCCGCTATCTTGAGCAGGCATAAGCAGAGTATTGAAAGAATAAAAAGGCGTAGAAACATAACTAAATAAGCGTTGCGGTTATGCACATGAATAATTCGGTACAAATATAGTCTTTTTAGGAAATAATACTGAGGGGGGTATTTTTTGCAGCTGTCAATATACTGAAATAGAATTTTGTAAACTTAAGGTATAATAAACGTCTAAACATTACAAATTAACAAAAAAAAAGGAGAAAATTGTACTTGGAAATAAATGATGGTGAAATTGTGTCTTTAACGAAGTGTCATCGTCAAAAGGTTTTCAATGGAAAAAATAATCTATTTCATTAATTTTAAAAACTAAGTTTATTATGTCATTACAAGCTAAATACCAAGCAGTATTGAACCTCGGTGAGGAATTAGGTGCTCAAAATGGTTCTGTTACTGAACAAGACGGCAAATTAGTCATTACAGGTACTGTTAACACACAGTATGAAAAAAACCAACTTTGGGACAAAATCAAAGAAGTGGGTGGTGATGCGCCTTCTGACCTTATTGCAGACATTAGTGTTGCAACAAACGACTATTATGCGATTTACACTGTTCAATCAGGCGACACACTGGGTAAAATCGCTAAGCATTTCTACGAAGAGCCTAAGAAATACACGCAGATATTTGCTGCCAATACAGATGTTCTCGAGCATCCTGATAAAATCGAAGTGGGTCAAATCTTGAAGATACCGTTTGAAGTATAGTGGATAGTGGATAATGGTTGGTTATTTGTGTAACTATCCATTATCCACTTTAAACTATCCACTTTTGAAACGCGGAAATAGCTCAGTTGGTAGAGCGTTGGCTTCCCAAGCCGAAGGTCGCGAGTTCGAGTCTCGTTTTCCGCTCATTCTTAAAAAAGCAAAGGGCAAAACGTACCATTGACGTTTTGCCCTTTACTTTTTTGCACCTTGCCTTAGCCATTGACCTTTAGAAACTAAATGCCGCAGCAAGTGTCATACGAGAAGGTGCTTTATTGAACTCATAACTATTGCCACCAAAAGTAATGTGGCTACCGTAGTTATTAAAGTTACCTTCATAGCGCAAATCAAGTCCTAATTTGCCAAAATCTAAGCCGATACCTGCTTGATAACCCCATGTAGCTGATTGGAAATTTGATTTATAGTCAGCCAAATCAGACAAATCGGAATTACCATTGAGGTGAATATGCGCCACGGGACCACCATTGATACGGAAAGACCCCAACTTGAAGCCGACCATAATTGGTACATCGAGATTATTGAAACGTTCGCTGCGGAGGCTATCTGCGAGGGCAGTACCTCTCACTTTTTTCAAATTATACTGTACCTTTGCTGAGTTAAATAATACTTCTGGTTGCAAATATACAGAGCCTAATTTCAAGCGCACCCAACCACCGACATGAAAGCCGTAATTGGCATCGTTGACTTTGATAGAGAAAGAATCAGCACCGCTCTTGAAGCGAATCGCCGAAACATCGGCTGGCTTTATATCGGGCGTGCTGACACCCACCTTTAAACCGTACCTAATTTGAGCTTGAACAGCCGCTTGCGCCATAGTCATGCACAAGAAAAGAATCATCAATTTTTTCATTCTTTTGAATTTTAATTTGTCTTTATTAACGATGCTTACACAAGATTGTGATTTTTGAGGCGCACAAAATTACACGTTTAACAGAATCTTAACCCGTTTAGGAAATATATTTTAACTTTGCACCGCTAAAAATACTTTTCCTACTGAGGGGTATCAAAAGTGCTTTGATTTATAATAATTTGATTTTCAATTTTTTATAAATCTTATTTTTCAATAACAAAAATATTAAAATTGAAATCGAATAAAGAAATAACCATCAATATTAAAGCCGAATTTGTCGGTAGTTATATGAGAACCGACAAATGCCCCACTGATGGCAAACCTGAATATGTGTTTATCGGTCGCTCAAATGTCGGCAAATCGTCGCTCATCAATATGTTGTGTATGCAAAAAGATCTTGCAAAGACATCGAGAACACCAGGAAAAACACAAACCATGAATTATTTTCGCATTAACCAAGCGTGGTATCTTGTGGATATGCCTGGTTATGGCTATGCGCGCATATCTCGGACGATGCGAGAGGAATGGGAACGCATGATTTGGTACTATTTGACCAAACGTGAAACCCTACAATACGTCTTTGTCCTCGTTGATGCGATGGTACCGCCACAGCAAAACGACCTCGATTTTATCAATAAGTTGGGTGAGCATGGAATACCGTTTGTCATTGTTTTCACTAAAACAGATAGGTTGAAAGCAGATGATAGAAAGCGAAATATGGGGAATTTCAACCAAAAACTGCTTGAAAACTGGGAAACGCTACCCCCTCAGTATGTCACCTCTGCCGAACGGAAAGTTGGACGTATTGAGATTTTAAGTTTTATTGAAGACGCTAACAGCGAATATAACTCAGGTGATAGTGTATAGATGATAGTGGATAATACTATCCACTATCATCTATCCACTATCATCTATACACTATACACTATCATCTACCCACTATCATCCATAAATTATGCAACCCGCCAATCCATATCCACAAGTATTTGAACGTCTAGACCAGTGGCCGATCTACGCATTAAGTCAAGATCGTCGTCGTTTTATAGAGGAAATTGATGAATTTACACTCAATCGGCTTGCCGAACAGCATCCGAAATTGTATAATCTGATATCTGAAACGATATACTTAGAGCGTATTCGTGTCAAAGAAACGCCTTGGAAAGTTGACCCACCAAACGAAAGTCAATTTTGGAATCGGCTGCGTTCAAAGCTGTTCAAAACAGAAAACGAACCGCAAAAACAAGCAAAAGAAACACAAAAAGAGGTCATTCAACGCATCATTCATAGGTATTCCACAGAAATTGTCGGTACATTTTCGATTCCAACATTTCGTTTTGCACGTCTGTTTCTCTTCACTTTTTTTAGTCGTCTTTTAAATGCAGCGGCTGAACGTTGGTGGCGTTTTTTAAGCTCACGCAATCGCTTACATGAACGTATTCAGGTATATGGCGAAGTAGAAACGATACGTACTTTGATGAAGAAAGGAGTCGTTATCGTCGTGCCTACACATTTTAGCAATTTGGATTCCATACTCGTTGGCTTTACGATGGATCAATTCGTGGGCTTGCCTTCGTTTAGTTATGGCGCAGGTTTGAACCTATATAACTCTGGTGCTGCTGCGTTTTTTATGAATCGTTTGGGAGCTTACCGTGTTGACAGACGTAAAAAAAATCCTATTTACTTAGAAACTTTGAAAACCATGTCCATGCTGTCAATCGTGCGTGGTACGAATACACTGTTTTTCCCAGGCGGCACTCGTTCAAGGAATGGCATGGTTGAAACACGTTTGAAAATGGGCTTGCTCGGTACAGTCGTTGAAGCACAACGGGTTCTGTGTCAACAAGTTAAAGAGCAAAAGGTAAAGGGCAAAGAGCAAGAGACAAAGGACGAAGTACAAGATGCAAACGGCGCACATACTGAGGGGATGCAAAAAGAAGAGCCGACAAAAATTTTCATCGTGCCCCTTGTGATGAGCTATCACTTTGTTCTTGAAGCACCCTTTTTGATTCGACAACATTTGCAAATTACGGGTAAAGAAAAATACATCGCAGGACGTGCTTCAGGTAACTCAATCCGTGAATGGTTGAAGTTCATTTGGAAGTTTTTTGCTAAAAAATCGGATATTATTTTGTCTTTTGGTAAACCCATGGATATTATGGGCAATTTTGTGGATGCTGAAGGAACGAGTTTTGATGCTCGCAACAACCCACTCAACATCAGTGACTACTTCAATACTGAGGGGATCATAAAAAAGGATTTGCAGCGTGAAGCAGAATACACAAAGCTGCTTGCCGAGCGTATCGTTGACCGTTTTCATCGTGAAAATATTGTACTAAGCTCTCATGTTGTCGCTTTTACAGCTTTTAACATGCTGAGAGCTAATAATGAGACCTTTGACCTTTATGCCCTTTTGCGTTTGCCCACAGACGATTTTGTGTTTCCAATTAACCATTTTACAGCAGCTATTGAAGCCATTCAAGAAGCTCTATTTGAGTTAGAAGACAAGGACAGATTGAAATTAAGCGAAGTCATTCGTTTGCCAGCAAAGGAACTGTTGGAAGACGGCATAAAAAACTTAGGCATTTATCATGTACGTAAACCCTTGATGTTCAATAAGAAAGGTGATATTGAAAGCGATGATTTCAGCACTTTATTCTATTATCACAATCGTCTTGAAAATTTTGGTCTGACTAAACGTGTGCGTTGGGAAAATTATAAAACGGAGATTCAGATGGTGGAAATCAATAGTTCACTTAGTAATTAAACCTGAAATGAATTTTGACAAAGGAGCATAAAATCCTTAGCTTTTATGCGGTTTATTTTCGGAAAATCGATATGTTTAAGAACATTAAAATGTTTGTCGTCTGATACCAAATAATCTGCGTCAACAGCAACAGAAATATCTACAAATTTATTATCGTCAGGGTCAGCACTAATCAATAACCAGTTGAAATAAATATCTTGCCGAATAACGTTAGGCAAATTTAATAACAGTTCGAAAATATCGGTAACAACATCTTTTGCATAACGCTCGGCTATTTTCTCTTCATATTCAGCAAGGATTTCAGTTGAAATTGCCAATGTAAAAAGTCCATCAATAAGCGCATCTAAAATAATCGCATATGGAGATTGTGGGGCAAGAGATACGAGAAAAACATTTGTATCAAGTACTACGATTGGTTTACTATTGTTCTTCTTCATTCAGCCAATTTTCCATAGTTTGAGCAGTATAGCCACGTTCTTGCCAAATAGCATCTGTCCGTTTTCGAATACGTTGTGCAAAGAATTTCACGAGCGTTTGTTTGAGTTCTTGCAACTCGTCTTCTGGTAAATTATAAGAAAACATTTTTAACAGTTCTAATTGAACATTAGACATACTTGGTGGCATTTGAGACATATTTCATTATTTTTTACAAAAATACAGTTTTTATTTGTTTTCAAAAAGATAATAATTTGGTGTTCATTCAAACAATCACCTCAAACTCTTCTTCCATTTGCATCAAATTCCGTTGCATCGCCGTCATTCTTGCGTCATACATACCCCTCAGTATTCCCTCCATTTTTTCGATAAAAGAGGCATCAACTACCTTTTTGACATCGTCGGCTGTTGACAAACGGTCGTCGTCACGGAATTTGTATATCTGCTCCAAAAGACCGCTTTCGCATTTCAAACTAAACTTTCCATCGTTCTTGAAAATGGTTATTTTTAGACGCGGATGTGCGATTTCACCTACAATTCTCATACTTTATATATTTTAGATTTTCTTTATTTAGGTTTATTCAAGTCCAATGCTGGATTAATACCAATGCTTAACAACGTGTAGAGCAAATCATACTGAGGGGTATGTTTTTCAATAAATTCAAGGTGTTTTTCAATTGTCACATCATCACCCCGGCTTGCAGGACCTGTTTGCATTTCCACAGGCGTATTGTGCCGAATTTTATTGACCGTCTCTTCTATCAACGGTAGCAAAACATCGAAAGGGAGGTTTTGTTTGCCGACGATTTCAGAACCTATTTTGAACAAGTGATTGACAAAATTATTGACAAAAACAGCCGCAACATGCAAGGCTAATCGATCATCATCGGACATCGCATAAACGCGTGAGCTGAATTTATGCGCTAATTTTTCCAAAAAATCGACATGATACTGAGGGGTCGCATTGATAAAAATAGGGATGTTTTCAAAGTTGGGTTCCGTCTCAACAGAAAAGGTTTGAAGCGGATAAAATACGCCATAATGCCTAAAAAAAGGCTCTAAAACCGTTGAAGGAATCGAGCCTGAAGTATGCACAACTAAGGAAGTTTCTATACTTTTTGACAGTTTTTCAGCCACTTCTGCAATGGCATTGTCTGAAACAGCTATGATAAAAATATCACTCGACGTGTCAATATTGCCAATTAAAGACGTTGATTTTGTTTGTAAAATATCGCCTAACCAAGCCGCTTTCAAGGCATTACGCCCTATGACTTGATTGATTTCCACACCTTGCGCTTGCAGTCTTTTTCCTAAATGAAAGGCAACATTTCCAGTTCCAACGACCGTGATTTTCATATTCGAGTTTTTCAAAAAGTTGGGCAAAGTAACTCATCATTTTCAAACTCTCCAAGGTAAATCAAAGAGATTTCAAAGACATTTGCCATTCTTTTATACTTTTGTAAGGTGGGTAGGTTGAGATCATAACTAAATCCTAACAAAACACTGTTGTACTCGATACCCGCCATCAAAACGACCGCGTCAATATTGAAGCCGTCAATATTTTTAACAGGGCGCACCCAGCCGCCTAAATGTAGTGAAGTGCCATAGGTTTTATCTACTTCGATACGAAAATTTGTGCCTGCATTCACCTCAAAATGGGGTCCTTGTGAAGCCACCAATACACGCGGCGACATCATCAAGGTATGCGCCTCATTAATAGGAAATTGCGCTGCCAATTGTGCCGAAACACGCGGCAAAAGCGGTTGTTTAGGT
>JAYTMI010000541.1:0-2360 GCA_043728625.1 Saprospiraceae bacterium
TTTTATAATCCAACATCCCGTTTTTGGTGTAAATTTAGCAACTCTTTTTTCAAAAAAATGTAAACATCTGATTTTCAATACACAGCAAGTCTAGTAAATTATATTCAGCAAAAGAATAAAAATAATACATTATTATATCAAAAGAATATCGAAATAGAATTAAAAAATGATCGTTTGGAAAAATCAAACGAAACATTAAAACAGTTTGCTTATGCTTCTGCGCATGATTTAAAAGAACCTTTGCGTAGTATCAGTAGTTTTGTAAGTATCATAAACGCACGTTATGCTAAACTTTTACCGCCAGAAGCAAGCGAATATATGAATTTCGTCATTGTGGGTGTCAAAAGAATGGAAAGCCTAATTTCGGCTTTATCAGAGTATTCAACCGTAGCAACAGATGAAGAAGACGTTCAGAAAGCAACACCCATTTCACAAGTATTAAAAGACATTAATGATAAACAGTATAGTCTTCTTTTAGAAAAAAATGCTAAAATTGAAACAAGTGGATATCTACCAATGCTCAAAATTAGTCATTTACACTTAAATAAACTTTTCCAAAATTTAATCCTAAACGCCATTAAGTTTAATGATAAAAAACCAATTATACAAATTAACGGAAGACTTGAAAAAGAACTTTATATAGTAGAAGTTAAAGACAATGGTATAGGCATGAAATTAGAATACAACGATAAAATATTCCGCCTATTTCAAAGACTAAGTCGGGCTGCACATTATGAAGGAACGGGCATCGGCTTGGCAATTTGTAAGCAAATAGTTGATAGATATGAAGGTACAATTCGGTTCGAATCTGTGGAAAATGAAGGTACAACTTTTATTCTTTCTTTTCCCGCGTCATTAATTGAAAAAGAAGCTATACAAAAAGAAACAGTGAGAAAGGATTATCGTCTTTCACAAGTTTTACAAGTTTCATCCTAAACTCTTCAAGTCCTTCTTCACGATTACACTTCATAATCTTTTTGTAATATCTTTCAATGTCACATATTTTTCAGTAATATACGGAATCGTATCCAAGTCCAAAATGAACTTCAATATGTAAAAATAGAAACCAATTATCCATCCTACATTCAGCGGTTGAGCACTAAAACGGGTACTGACAACCAATGCCACGCCTAATAAAACCATCACAAATGTCTCCATGACACCAAAATTAAAGGCTTGTTGGTCTGATATTTTGACTTGCCATTTGCACAACAGTTCATAATGTTTTTTAATTTCAACAAGGTTGAAAGTCGAAATGGCTTCTACCTGTCGTTCCAGTTTATCATTTTTGTTTTGAGTCAAAACACCCATTCTGTCACTATAAAAACGGCTGATGAAAAGAACAGGGATGAGGGCACATAAACAAATGAAAATCACTTGTTTATTTTTATTAGGGAACTTTAACGAGCTATTTTAAATAGTTTAGAATATACTTTTTGACCATCAGTTACTTCTAAATGATAAATGCCATTTGTCAAATTACCAACAAAAGCCTCCATAACTTGCTGATTGTCAATACTTTCAAACTGCCCATTCCAGACTATTTTTCCTAATAAATCAATTACCTTAACAAAAATAGATGCGCTTGAAGGTGTATTAAATTGAAAATGTAAAGTCGTTTTCGTTGGATTTGGGAAAATACTGAGGGGGTCATTTTTCTCTAAAATCGTTGGAGAAACAACGGGAGAAAGAGCTGTCCTCGTCGCATATTTAGAAAGTAAACGGATGTATGCACCTTGGTACGAAATACTCGGTTCTGTGATTTCCCAAGAGTTTTCGGGGTCACTTGTGTTCCAATCTTTATACGATTTCTGAACAGGTTGATTTGCTGGAGGTGAAATAGTTTTCACCGTAAAATTTTTGTTGATTCCGCCTGTCATAAGCGCAGGAATGGGATTTAGGTCAAAAGCCGTGCCGTCGCCTGTCCATCCATGATAGATTTGAGTCGCAAAATTGTCCGCACCAATAGATCCCGTATTTGACAACATGACCATACTGAGGGGGTTGACACCATGCAAAAAATGGAGATAATCGAGTGCTTGAGTACGAAAATTGGGGTGTTCCGAAGGACTTTGATTGTATCGAATCATGTTTTCATACATCACGCCCATAAGTGCTTTTTGCATATTATTGCCCCAAACATAGTCCACATCTTTCATATATGCTCGATAAGCGTCCGTACTATTGAGTGAACTCAGATAAAACTCTGCGGTGTTTGCTGTAGAATTTTTAAAACTTGTCAGAATTGTTGTCGAAACGGCAGGTGTAATGCCTATTAACGTTGTATAAAAAAGCGCAATATCATTGTAAGTTGCTTCAAAAGAATAGAAATATTCCCATTGAAGGCAATGCAAACTGGT
>JAYTMI010000542.1:0-3240 GCA_043728625.1 Saprospiraceae bacterium
TATTCATTAAGTAGAGTATCCGGAATCGTGTATTCTCTTTCAAAATCACGTTTTTTCTGGCAACTGCCACACACGCCGTAAAGATTGAGCGAGTGGTGTGTGATTTTGAAATTTAACAACTCACCTATCATCGTTTTGATGTTTTGGATGCGCGGATCGCAAAACTCAACGACTTTTCCGCAATCCACACATATCGTATGGTCGTGTTGTTTGAAGCCATAAGACTTTTCGTATTGAGCGAGGTTTTTTCCAAATTGATGTTTTCTCACCAAATCACAGTTCACCAAAAGGTCGAGCGTATTGTAAACCGTTGCACGACTGACTCGATAGTTTTGGTTTTTCATGTGGATATACAAGGCTTCGGCATCGAAATGGTCGCCTCGGCGGTATATTTCCTCCAAAATAGCATACCGTTCAGGCGTTTTCCGAAAGCCACTGACTTCCAGATGCTTACTGAAAATGGTTGTTACTTCTTTGATGATGTCTGTTTCGTTGCGATTTACGGTCATTTTTTCTATGTTTTTTTGATTTTTTGTCATTCTGAACGAAGTGAAAGAATCTGTATGGATATTTATTCAGATTCTTTCACTTCGTTCAGAGTGGCAAAAAATTACGTGAAAATTGTGTCTAACTCAATAATATCTCCATGTGCAATAAAATTCGGATTTCTTAAATCCATTTTATTGTAAATCAAAGGTTTACGTGTATGCCATTCTAAAATTTGTCCACCAGCTTCTTCCAAAACAATTTGCGGTGCGGCGGTGTCCCATTCCATCGTTGTACCGATGCGTGGGTAAATATCGAAAGAACCATCAGCTATTTTCAAAAATTTTATAGAACTGCCACAAGGTATTAATTCAGGTTGATTATAGACTTCAAACAATTTATCCGTTGCGTCATTGCGATGCGAGCGCGAAATGGGAATCCTTAAACCTTTATCTGTCAAACGAAAACTGCTGCAATGGATGCGTTTTTCAATGCCATTTTCCAATTTAAAAGCCCCACCATCTTTCACTGCAAAATACACCCCCTCAGTATCTGGCATATAAACAACGCCTAGGACAGGTTTGTTTTGATGAATCAAAGCAATATTAATCGTAAACTCTCCATTGCGTTTGATAAACTCCTTTGTGCCATCGAGTGGGTCAACGACCCAAAAGTAGTCAAAATGACAACGTTCTTCAAAAGGGATTTCAAGGGTTTCTTCTGATAAAATGGGCAGATTCAGATTGAGTTTTGACAACCCCTCAGTAATAACGCGGTTTGAAGCGAGGTCGGCAGCCGTCACAGGCGAGGCATCGCTTTTTGTCTGAATGTGTAAATCTGCGGAGTGATAAATTTTTAGGATTTCAACACTTGCTTGTTGGGCAATATCTACAACTTGATAAACGAGTTGGTCTAATTTCATATCTGTTTTTTGAGGGCAAATGTAGTGTTTCTTTATCAGACAAAGAAAAAGTTGATTTTCTGCTCTTTTTTTTGAAAAAAACAACAAATATTTAACCTTCAAGTATATTTTCACGTAAAAGATACTAACTTTGCGCCGCATTTTAGCGACTGTATTGCTTTTATTGCTGCCCAACGGCTCGGGCATGGTGTGAGTCTAATTAATTACATGTTAAAGAATAGAGGATTTGTGAACGTATAAAATCATGTTTGATTCAATAAGATATTGAATATCAATGATTTGTTAACAGGTTTCTATTTTAGATTTTTTATTACAATGGTAGAAGAAACTATCGAACACGTCTCCGACGATTATCTCGTACCCGGTGACTATGCCAATCAAGGCACAGCCGACGAGAACAACATTGTGCGTTTCACTCATGAAAACGGTAAACATTATTTTGCAGTTGTCAATACTGAGGGGGGCGTTCAGTTCCGTTCAGAAGGTTACAGTGCTGTAAGTAGCCGTGACAATGGTGCAGAATCTTTCTTGAAAAACGCTGCAAATCCTGCACGTTTCGCAACAGAAGAAAATCGCAACCTTTTTTATGTCATTGTCAAAGCTGGCAATGGTCAAGAAATCGCTCGCTCACTCCCTTTACACACGCAAGAAGAAGCGGCTGCATTAATACCTGCTGCTGTTGAAGCGGCTCCTGAAGTGGCCGTTGAAGTTGTTGCCCCAGTTGAAGCTGTTGCCCCAGTTGAAGTTGTTGCCCCAGTTGAAGTTGAGGTAAAAGCTAAAGCTATTGTTGAAACAGCAGCACCTGCTGAAGTTGAAACTCCAGCAGTAGTTGAAGCAGTAACAGAGGAAGAAGAGGAAGAAGAGTCTATCGAAGACCTCATTATTGACGAAGCACCTGCTCCGGGTTCTGCACATGATGATTTCAATTGGGATCGTGACAAACGCGGTCAAATCATGTACACAGAGGAAGAGCGTGATGAATTGATGTTGCGTTACAACACCAGCATGAAATCACTCAACGTTGGCGAAATCGTTAAAGGTCGCGTTTCGGCTATTTCTGGCAATGATGTTGTTTTGGATATCAGCTACAAATCTGATGGTTTGTTGGCAATCAACGACTTCCGTGATATTCCTGATTTGAAAATCGGTGATTACGTGGACGTTTACGTTGAAAGTCAAGAAGATGCAAAAGGTCAATTGCAATTGAGCCGCCGCAAAGCGAAATTGTTGCGTGCTTGGGAAGCGATTGTTGACTCCCACCAAAACGGTACGGTCATTCGTGGTCAAGTTATCAGCAAAACAAAAGGTGGTCTTATCGTTGACGCAGGTGGTTTGGAAACATTCTTACCAGGTTCTCAAATTGACATCAAACCCGTTATTGATTATGACCAATACGTTGGTAAAGTCATGGAGTTCAAGGTTGTCAAAATCAACGAAGTCATCAAAAATGCGGTCGTTTCGCATAAAGCATTGATTGAAAGTGATTTGGCTGAACAACGCGAAGCTATCCTCGGTGGCTTAGAAAAAGGTCAAGTATTGGAAGGTACTGTCAAAAATATCACCGATTTTGGTGCATTTTTGGACTTGGGCGGCGTAGATGGTTTGTTGTATATCACAGACGTTTCTTGGGGTAGAATCAACCACCCAAGCGAAGTGTTACAACTCAACCAAAAAATCAACGTTGTTGTACTCGATTTCGACGAAAACAAAAAACGTATCAGCTTGGGCTTGAAACAATTGTTGCCACATCCTTGGGAAGTCTTGGATGCCGACATTACTGAGGGGTCAATCGTTAAAGGTAAAATCGTCAATATCGAAGACTACGGCGCATT
>JAYTMI010000543.1:0-1853 GCA_043728625.1 Saprospiraceae bacterium
TTGGACTTATGCCTCTAATAATGGTAAAATTTTCATACCATTCAAAGTGTTCTGTCCATATATCTTTTCTTGGATTATAAAGTGCAGAAATTAAACCTGTTGCAGGGTCGATGGCGTGGGTGGCTGTGAATTTGTGAATATTGCAGCGTTGACAGGAAAAAGCAAGATTATGTAGTTCTGTCAGACCTCCCTTTGAAAGGGGTAAAATATGTTCTATTGAAAAAAAATCGGTAGAGAATAAAAGAGAAGCTAAACAATATTCGCAGCAGAGTTTAGCCCGTTCTTGAACTGCCTTTTTGATGCTTTCTTTCATATTTCAATAGGTCTTATACCCAAATCTTTCATCAGTTTTTCTACTGAAATGCCGCGCAATTCAGCCAATTCAAAAAGGTATTTCACTCGTTTGGCATTGGCAATTTCAATTTTATCGCTTAAAGCAATCAGTATTTGATGCTCTTTTTCGGTTATAGTTTCTGCACGCATTAAGCCAATGAAATGTCGATAGCTTGTCCATTCTGCTTCTGAAATGTCCAAATTTATTTTTTCCAAAAGTTGACTTTCAGAAAGCTGTTTAGCGTTTTGCTTCCGAGATAGATTAGCCGCTTGTTGCAACAATCGCTGTAAATAAGTGTCAAGGCTAAGACCATTTGTGGCTGCCTCTTGACGAAATTGTTGCTCAACAAGTGTGGGCAAATTAATAGTTAAGGACATGTTGCGAAATATTTTAAAACGAAAAATGAATACAAATATACTCCTTATCAACTCAAAATTAAAGACTGTTTTTAGAAAAACAGACTGTTTTTCAGCAAAATTGTTTTAAATATGTTCCAAAATTATCACGAATTAGGTAAATCTTTAGAAAAAGGCTGCTGATAAAACCGCTTGCCAGTAGCTTTATACAACGCATTTGCCAATGCTGCAAAAATGGGCGGATAGGCGGGTTCGCCCATGCCTGTTGGGTCAATTGTATTTTGAACAAAATGCACCTCTATTTCTTTAGGTGCTTCATTCATGCGTATCATGCGGTATTCGTGGAAATTACTTTTATCAGGAACACCTTTTGTGAATGTGATTTCACCGTATAAAGCCGTTCCTATGCCGTCCACAACAGCTCCTTCTGCCATATTTTTAGCCGTATCGGGATTGATGACAATCCCACAATCTATCGCACAGCATACCTTTTTTATGACAGGTTGTCCTTCTTTCATTTCCAAATCAAGGACATGAGCCGCATACGAATCGTGACAAAAATAAGCTGAAACGCCAAGATGTTTGGTCGTTTTTGCTTGTTCCCAACCCGATTTTTCTTTAACAAGCGTCAAAACACCCGCAAAACGTTCGGCATCGTATTCATTGTTTTTACCGACTGGATTGTCTTTGGCACGTTTCAGTAGTTCCAATCTGAAAGCAATCGGGTCTTTACCTGCCGTTTCAGCGACTTCATCGAGAAACGATTGTTCTGCCGCAGCGATAAAATTGGAACGTGGCGCACGGAATGAACCAATTGTGATATTAGAATCAATCGTCCAATCTTCAGCTAAATAATTATCCACTGCACCCGCAGGAAAACGATTGGCATAAAGCGGTGATTCTGGAATACCGCCTGCTTTGACATGAAAACCAATCAAATTATTTTGGGCATCTAAAGCAGCCCGATATGTAGCCGTATAGGTTGAGCGATAAATGCCTGAAGTCATATCATCTTCACGGCTATAAATGAGTTTAACAGGAGCTTTAACTTTTTGTGAAATAAGAGCCGCTTCCAAGAGCCAATGGGCATAAGAACGTCTGCCAAAGCCACCACCCAACCTGGTCATTTTTATATCAATTTTTTCTAAAGGCATACCCAAACG
>JAYTMI010000544.1:0-9008 GCA_043728625.1 Saprospiraceae bacterium
GCAGCCAGCGACGCACCTGTTGAAATACCGCCCAAAATGCCTTCTTCTTTTGCCAAACGTTGGGTATAATCAAACGCTTCTTCTTTGGTAACGGCAATCACACCATCTAAAATATCACGGTGTAAATTGTCGGGAATAAATCCTGCGCCGATGCCTTGAAGCGGATGCGGACCGGGCGCACCGCCAGCAATAACAGGCGAAGCTGCGGGTTCAACGGCAAAAACTTTCAAGTTTGGAAATTTCTCTTTCAATACTTCAGCAACGCCTGTAATGTGTCCGCCTGTACCAACGCCCGTGATGAGGGCATCGAAGCCTTCGGGGAAGTCGTTCAATATCTCAATAGCGGTCGTTTTTTTATGGATTTCGATATTGGCTCTGTTGCTAAATTGTTGCGGCATCCAAGCATTGGGGTTTTCATTGACCAATTCTGCGGCACGCTCGATTGCTCCTTTCATCCCTTTTTCGCGAGGTGTCAATTCAAACGATGCACCATAGGTTGCCATGATTTTGCGGCGTTCAATAGACATGGATTCAGGCATTACGAGAACCAATTTATAGCCTTTTACAGCACAAACTAAAGCCAAACCGATGCCTGTATTGCCAGAAGTTGGTTCTATAATGACGCTGTTTTTTGTCAAAATGCCTTTGGATTCGGCATCTTCAATCATCGCAAGGGCGATGCGGTCTTTGATACTTGCGCCTGGGTTATTGCGTTCTAATTTCATAAAAACGGTGTAGTCGGCAGGGAATAATTTATTCAAACGCACATGAGGCGTGTTGCCAACGGACTGCAAAATGTTGTCGAATTTCATGTCTTTTATTTTTTATGGAAATGATTGAGTTGCTTGTATTAAACTGATTTTATGATACAAAGTTACGAATATTTTTTTCAAATACTACTATATTGATAGAATTAGTGTATTTTTGTGAAGATTTTGAAAAACGACTCAATTTTAGTAAAAAAAGGGCAATATACTGAGGGGGTGTTTTAGTTTTGTTTCTTGAAAAATCATCTCTTTTTAAGAATTTTTTATTTGAAAGAAAATAAAAAAGGAAAAAGACATTTATTTGTAGTGCCTTTTATATTTTCAGATACGGGGTAAGACAATATGCCTATGCCTCAATGAATATTATTTAAACTAAAATTTACGCTCAGTAATGGCAATAGGACTTGTACTTGTATTATTAATTGTCGCTATTATTTTATTATCAATTGAAACAATCTCGCCCGATTTCATCGCTTTAGGGTTATTAATTGTTTTAGTTTCGACGAAAATTCTAACTTTTGAAGAAGCCTTCAAAGGTTTTGGTAGCGAATTTATAGTTATGTTGGCGGCTGTATTCATCGTCGGTGAAGCGCTTCAACAAAACGGCATGGTTGACCTTGCGGCTAAACGTATTGGACGTATTCAGAATATCCCTACTTGGGCATTAATCGGGACGATTATGGCGAGTGCAGCAGGGATGTCTGCCTTTATGAACAATACGACTGTTTCGGCAGTGTTGCTTGCACCTGTCATCAGCATCGCTAAAAGAGTGGGTATCAGCCCATCCAAACTTTTAATGCCTATGGCATTTGCGGCATTAATGGGCGGCACTTGCACACTCATAGGCACGTCAACAAATATCGCAGGTAATGCGTATCTCGTTAAAAAAGGTTTCGAAAGTATGACCATGTTCGAATTGCTGCCAATAGGTTTGCCTTTGACCGTTATAGGTATTATCGTCATGGCTCTTGGACACCGTTTGATTCCTGCTCGTGCTGCCATTGCCTCTGAAACAGGATTTACAGAACGCTACGAAATCCGCAAGTATCTCAGTCGCGTCCGTGTGTTGGCACAATCTCCCTTAGTTGGGCAACATATTTTCAACCTCAATTTAGGTCAAAATGAGATGCGAATTCTCAAAATCATTCGCCAAAATCGGGATATTTTTCCTGATGCCAATACCACCCTTCAAAGTGAGGATTTACTCGTTGTCGAAGGCATACAAGAAGACATATCGGCTCTTCGCAGCAAACAAGGGCTTGAATTGGCAAGTGGAACAGTGAGTGATGCCGATTTGCAAGACAATTCGGTGCGACTCGTTGAATTGCTGATTGAACCAACTTCTGCCCTCATCAATCGGACTTTGATAGAAGCTGATTTTCGTAAAAAATATCATATTACGATTTTAGCCATTCACCGAAAAAATGAAAATATTACCGATGATATAGCACTGACGCATTTGCATACAGGGGATGTTTTGTTGGGACAAGGGCGCGTTGAAGATGTTGCCCTTTTGCAAAATAGCAATGATTTGATTGTCTTGCAAGAAATCTCTGAAAACAAGCCTTTTAATATGCGTAAAGGATTGATTACTTTATGTTTATTTATTAGCGCGATATTGTTAGGGTCAATAGAAATAGGTGGTAAGCCTATTTTGCCATTAGGTATTTCATTTTTGGGTGCCGCATTATTGAGCATAGCCACGGGTTGCATTACACCCGAAAATGCTTACAGTGCTATTGACAGACGTTTGTTGATTCTCATTGCTGGCATGACGGCTTTTGGTATCGCCATGAGTAATACAGGCGCTGATAAGTTTTTAGCCCAATTGGTTGTAGATTATCTATCACCATTTGGCACATTGACTGTTTTAGCAGGATTTATGGTGTTGACTATCATATTGACGCAACCCATGTCAAATGCAGCAGCAGCGATGGTCGTTTTACCCGTAGCGATAGAGACAGCTAAAGCCTTGCAGGTTAATGAACGCACATTTGCCATAGCTGTCATTGTATCTGCCTCGATTTCGATGATTACACCGTTTGAACCTTGTTGTATTCTCGTAAGTGGTGCAGGGCAGTATAAAGTCCGTGATTTTATGAAAGTGGGTGGCATAATGACGCTCGTTTTCTTAGTTGTCATGCTTATTTTGATTCCTATGATATGGAAGTTGTAATTATAAAAGTTAGATATTGAAAAAATGAAAAAAATATTTATCTGTATTGCCTTTATTTTAAGTGTTTTATCTTTAAAATCGCAAGTTGTTCATCAACAGACTTATTGGACACGCCTGTATGTAAGAGTAAAATTAAACGATAAATGGGCATGGCAAACAGAAGTTGATAATCGGCGATTTTTTGGTGAAAATAAGCAATTACAGTTTATAGCACATACGCACGTTCATCGTAAATTCGGTAAGGATACTGAGGGGGCATTGGGTTTTACTTACTCCACAGTTTGGCAAGGTATTTTAGCTGTTCCAGAATTTAGACCGTTTCAAGAGTTTTATGTTTATCAAAAACTCAATGATAAAGCCCGCTTGATACATCGTTTTAGAACAGAAGAACGCTGGTTTCGGAAATATCAGAGTGAGACGTTTACTGAGGGGTATAATTTTAAATTTCGTTTGCGTTATATGCTGCGTTTTGACTATAAATTATCTGAAAAATGGTTGTTAAAACTAAACGATGAAGTAATGTACCACACCGATGATTTTGACCAAAACCGACTTTATGGTGGTTTTGAGTATAAGTTCAGGAAAGATGTGTCGCTTGAATTGGGCTATATGAAAGCCTATCAGAAGAGGGCGAATAATAAAGGGTTTTATGATAGGGATAATTTGAGGGTGACTTTGTATAAGGATTTTACTGTCAAGTACTCAAATACTCATGGGGTCAAATAAGTTTTAGATTTTCGATTTCTATAACAAAATCTGCAAAAGTGCAAATTTTAGTATTGCCATAAGTTTTCAAAACGAGGAGGTCTTTGTCGCCTGTAACGAGATAATCGAGGTTATAATCTTTGCTTAGAGCTAAAAGATGGTCGTCTTTGGGGTCTCGTGAAATTAAAACAATGGGTGACAAGATAGGAACTAGCGTCGTAAAGTTTTCTATCAATATTTTGGTATTAATCCGTCGTTCATCTGATACAAATTTTTGATTTTTAGGACGACCTGTGATGTCATCAAACTCATAATTTGTTTCCTTACAATGAAAAAGATGTATATTCGGATTATTGAGAATGGAAGGTATGCGGCTACCAATTTTGCCACCCATTGCGATTGAGAACCAAATGTTTGTATCAAGTGTAATTTTTATCGGTTTCATATTACAATTAGCTGTTTTTATTGTTTTTTTCAAATTCAGCTATTTTTTCTTCGTTGTATGCTTTGATTTCAGCATTGATATAATCCATTGCTTCTTCTTCTGACATAGGTAATTCTGGAGACTCTGCGGCAAACCGATATAATAGTTCGACTGGACTTTCCTTTTGCTCAATTTTGGTTTCAACTTTGACAGGAAATTTCAATAATTGAATCAATTTGAGAAAATCGGGAACATTGACAGCGTTCAAACTGAGAGTCAAAGCGACTTTTTCTGAATCAAGAGTAGTTTGCATATGTATAGAATTTTAAATTTTTTTACAAAAATAATCATTTTTATCAAAATAAAACACCCAAATACTGAGGGGTCATTTTTATGGAAAATAAGAAAGTTTCAGAAGTAGAAATCATCAAAGACAAAAGCCGCTACTTGCGCGGCACATTGGTCGAGAGCTTGCACAATGAAGTTACAGGGGCTGTGGCTGCCGACGATACGCAATTGATTAAGTTTCATGGCTCGTATCAGCAAACCGACCGCGATATTGATAGTGAGCGCAAAAAGCAAAAATTGGAGCCATTGTACTCCTTTATGATTCGGGTGCGGGTGCCGGGTGGCATTTGTACGCCGCAACAATGGCTTAATATGTCGGATTTGGCAGATAAATACGGCAACGGTGGTTTGAAATTGACAACTCGTCAAGCGTTTCAGTTGCACGGTATCTTGAAACGGGATTTGCAAAAAACCATCAAAGGCTTCAACGAAGTATTGCTGGATTCGATAGCAGGTTGTGGTGATGTGAACCGCAATGTGATGATGAATCCGAATCCATATCACACACCAGCGCATGAAGAAGTGTATGAACATGCGAAGCAAATTTCAGCACATTTGACCCCCAAAACGTCTGCTTACTACGAAATTTGGCTTGAAAACCAAGAAGCGGACACTTCTGAACGGGTTGATGCGGATTCAGAAGTCGGTAAAATCGTTGCCAAAGCGAACGACCTTTTGACCCGAACGACGGCAGACGACAGCGAACCGATTTATGGTAAGCTCTATTTGCCACGTAAATTCAAAATTGCCTTAGCGATTCCACCTTATAATGATGTGGATATTTTTGCCAACGATGTGGGTTTGGCAGCGATTATCGAAGATGGTGTTTTTACGGGTTATAATGTCGCTATCGGTGGCGGTTTTGGGATGACTTTTGGGATGCTCGATACCTATCCTCGCTTGGCAGACATGATTGGTTTTTGTGATAAAGACAAAGTTGTTGACGTGTGTGAAAAGGTGATGACTTTGCAACGTGATTGGGGTAACCGTGAAAATCGCAAGTTCTCTCGCTTGAAATACACGATTGATAGGGTAGGCTTGGACGTTTTCAAAGCGGAATTGGAGAACCGATTGGGCTATAAATTGCAAGCCACAAAACCTTACAAATTTGAAAGCAACGGCGATGCTTACGGTTGGTCAACGAACCACAATAGCAACTTGAATTTGACGCTTTTTATAGAAGGCGGACGGGTCAAAGATACCCCTCAGTATAAACTCAAAACGGCTTTGCACAAAGTCGCTATGCTCGGTTTGGGCGATTTCCGCTTGACAGGTAATCAAAATTTGATGATTTGTAACATTCCAGCCAGTAAAAAAGCGAAAGTTCAAGACATTTTGAGTGAGTACGGTGTGATGCGCGAAACCTACAAACACACCGCTTTGCGCCTAAGTTCGATGGCGTGTGTGGCTTTGAATACCTGCACATTGGCGTTTGCAGAAGCGGAACGTTACTTGCCACGTTTGATTGATAAATTAGATACTTTAGTGCGTATCAATGGTTTAGACAATAAAGAAATTGTGATACGTATGACAGGTTGCCCCAATGGTTGCGGTCGTCCGTATCTCGGTGAGATTGGTTTGATTGGTCGCGCAATAGGTCGTTACAACCTTTATTTGGGCGCAGCGCACAATGGCGAGCGTTTGAATAAACTCTACAAAGAGATGCTCAATGAAGAAGAAATTATTGCAGAATTGAAGCCAATTATTGAGGATTATGCTAGAAACAGAGAATCAGGCGAACATTTTGGGGATTTCACAATTCGAAAAAACTATGTTAAAACGACAACCCATGGACTTAATTTCCACGACTAATACGAATGCCAATTTGGATAAAAACACGGGCGAAGACGTTGCAAAATGGAAAAGAAGAGCCTATGCCGCTTGGACACTCTTTGTTATTTTGTTGATTTTTAACGTTTTACAATACTTTAATTTTTTGAGTGTATTGTATGTGACGGTATCACACATCGAATCAAAATACTTATGGGTCTTTGCGATTGGCTTTTTGGCGCAAATGGTAAAGGGCATTTTGGGCTTAGGTTATGGCGTGACCGCAACGATAAGCCTCATGTCGCTCGGTGCGCCTGTGGCAGCGATAGGTTCGAGTATTAACTCCGCTAAAGTCTTTGCAAGTGCCTCGATTGCTTGGAGTTACTACAAATCGGGCAAACTCAATAAGATGTTGTTGTTCAAAGCAACCGTCATTCCAGGCATCATTGGAGCGGTCATTGGGGCAGCACTATTGGGTATTTTTGGCGAAAAATCGGGTGATTCCATAAAGCCGATTATTGCGATGTACTCTATGTTTTTGGGTATAACGATTCTAAAAAAGGCTTTTACACGGCGTATCCATAAAGAAAAAGTGAAACGAATCGGTCTCATCGCGGGTATCGGTGGCTTTTTAGATTCCTTTGGCGGCGGCGGATGGGGACCATTGGTCACATCGGGTTTGATAGCCAAAGGGCGCAATCCGCACTATGTCATTGGGTCTATGAGTTTGACCGAATTTTTTGTGACCATCGCCAGTTCTGTTACTTTTTTCCTTGTAATAGGGCTTAAATATTGGCAAATCATGCTCGCGTTGTTGCTCGGAGGTTTGATAGCAACACCTATTTCTGTCCGTTTAGCGGGTCGTATTCCTGTGCGGTGGCTGTTTATGGGTGTGGGTTGTATGGTTATTTTTTGGAGTTTGAGAATTCTGTCGAAATTTATTTTTTAGACTTTATCATAGTAAAATTTCAGACGTTTAAAGAACTAAAATGGAAGCGATGACACAGCGTTATCGCTTTTTTTTAAAAAAACTGAGGGGGGGCACTTTTTCATGAAAAAACAAAAATAAAAACCTATAAAACCTTACATTTGCTCACCAAAATTCATAAAATACTATGTCAAAACAGCATTATTTCATACTAACCAACGAGCTATCATGTCTTTTACCATTCAAAATTTTGATAAATATGTCAACAAAACCATTGTTGAACGAGGAGTCAAATACTTCAAAAGAGGGCTTGTTTATGAATTAAAAGACCATGAAGACGGCTATTGGACAGCTAACGTCGAAGGCTCTTACGATGACTATGAAGTTGAAATACACATCAGCGATGATTTTGTGAAAGAGTGGGAATGTTCGTGTCCTTACGATGGTGATGTCTGTAAACACGTTGTGGCAACGCTTTTGGAAATCAGAAAGTTAATGCCTCAACCGTATGTCCAAAATGAAGTGAAACAAGCGGCAAAACCCAAAATTGTAACGATGCCGCCACCCCCAAAACAAGAAGAACCAAAAGTGACTTACAAACTAATTTCAGACCCCAAAGAACTTTTTGAGCAATATAAAATATTGACAACAAACGAACAACGCTTTGTGAAAATTGGTGCTATGACTTGGGAGCCGTTGGCGCATACGAAACTGGCGGAACTTTTTAATGCGTCTGTCAGCATTATGAAAGGCAGTCAAGCCTTGTCGAGTATTGATGTCAGAAATGGCATGTCGAAGTTGATACAAATGGGTTTTTTCAAGCAAGAGAGAAACGACACCTTTCGTATAAACAGCGTTTTTGCAGATTATTTATGTCAAAACACGTGGCATACAGACACAGAACTGAGGGGTGTTATTGCACCGATTGAGACCCGCATGAACACTTATTATGGTCATAATTGGTCGTATAATGGCGTAGATAGGCAGTTTCGAGATTTGCGTTTGGCTTATTATCAAGGTTACATCACGCCTTTTAAACAATACTATAACGTTGTTGTTAACACTAAAAAAGACTTGTTAGACTACTTCCTGCCGCAACCTTTTGACCTTGAAAAATTGGAGTGGACGTACAACAATATTCGCTCTTTTTTGTTGATTGAAAAACTCACAAAAAAGCTTAAAAACCTTGAAGCGGTTGATAGTTATTACCATTATACGATTGAAAAAATAGACACATTTGACCCCAAAGACCGTCCTGCATTAGCAAAAATCCTTATTGAACTCGCTATACTGAGGGGGGAGCATGAGGTCATCGAAAAGGTCAAAGAACATGCCGACGACTCTTTCAAAATGTTCCTTCGAGGGTGGCAGAATTTGCAGCAAGCGAGAGACCAACCGACGACACTTGATGCGCTTGTTCAGTTTGAGTTTTCGCAAAAATTGTTGCGTAAAGAAAAGGGTATCAACACTGCGAATTGGGATGATTTAGAAGGTTTGTTTTATGCCATTGCATTGCTCAAACCCGATGAAGCCGCTTATCTGAAATTGGCTCAAAAAAAAGTAGGTGGGAAGGCGGATTCTTTTTTATCGCCAAGCTATCAAGCCCTTAAAGCCGTTATCTTGTATTTAAACAATGAAAAAGCTACTTCTGATGCTGTTTTCAACGAAATAGCACCCAATAGTGACCTCAATCGCTTCTTTTTTTATCTCGCTGCGTATTGGGTTGAGGCTGATTTTTTGTCATTGAATAGTGTTAAAACAATGCTGCAACATTTCGAAAAAACAGGCTATAAATGGTTGGCTTTTGAACTCAATACCTTGTTACATCGCCTTGAACCAAAGGTCGAAAAATGGCAAAAGGAGCGTGAAAAGTACCCTCACAATATAGAA
>JAYTMI010000545.1:0-3941 GCA_043728625.1 Saprospiraceae bacterium
AATATTGGTTTGGCAAGTATTTTTTTTCATCAACATTATTTTCCAAATGCCCGTTTCATTGCCGTAGAACCTTCACCTAAAAACATCGTCGTTCTTCAACAAAACTTAGCAGCCAATATACCAAAGGCAGAAATTGTACCAGTGGCTGTTAGTGATAAAATAGGTGTAGTATGTATTGACGATAATGAAGTAGGCTTCAACGTTCATGTATTTAATCAAAAAAACAGCTATGATACTGAGGGGGGCAATGGGACAGAAGTGCTTGCTTTGACATTGCTCAAAATCATGGAAGATTTGAAAATAGAACGTATTGATTTATTGAAAATGGATATTGAAGGCGCAGAGAAAGACGTTTTAAAAGATGCCGCCGCTTGGTTGTCTAAGGTTCAAATGATGGTTATTGAACTACATGGCGATTATACAGAAACACATTTACGCCGTGATATTGAACCCTCTGGTTTTCATATTTCGAAGGCAAATGTCAAACATTTGTACATTGCAAAACGACAAATCTCTACTTCTAATGACTATTGAAGGTTGTTGACAACTTACTGAGGGGTAATAAAAAAGCGGCTGCCCTTTCGAACAGCCGCTTGTATTTTTCCAAAACCAAAGGTTTTGATTACTTTTTCTTCTTCGGACCAGCTGTGGCTTTCGCTTCTGCTGCTGCTGCTGCACGCATGGCACGCGGAATTTCGATAATCACTACGGGAATCGCTGGTGACATAGACACTTCAATGCCTTCGACAGCATCAATATCACGAACACGCGCCGATTGACCCAAATCTAAATTTGAAATATCAAGCGTCAATTGGTCAACCAAAGTTTCAGGCGTACATTTTACACTGATTTTACGGATACTTTGAAGCAATTTACCACCTAATTTAACACCAGGTGATGAGCCACGTAAACGCAAAGGAAGGATAACTTTGATTGGCGTACCTGGTACGAGTTTCAAAAAGTCCATGTGAAGGATTTTTTCATTCACTGGATGAAACTGTACATTTTTAACGATGGCTTTATGTGTTGCACCGCCAATTGTTACTTCAACCGTTTTGAAATCGGGTGTGAAAACAAGGTGACGGACATCAGCCCATGTGGTTGTAAAGTGAATCGATTCACCACCACCGTACATTACGCAAGGGATAGCATCGCTGTGACGCACGACTTTTGAAGCCGCTTTACCTACGTTTTCACGGACTTCTACTGCTAATTTAAAACTTTCCATGTCGGATTTTTTTTCTTTGTTTTTTATATTTTTATTAAAAACGGTCTTTCCCTGAAAAAGACGCGCAAATATAGGGACTTTGTCCGAATTAGGAAGTAAAAATTAGTTTTTATTGGTAAAAGATGGCTACTCACCCTAATCGCTAAATGTTTAAAGCTCATAACGTCCACCAATGTCTCCCAAATGAAAGCGTTGACACCCCCTCAGTAAAATCGAATAAAATACGCCGTTGGAAATATTAAAACACTGATTTACATTTTTACAACCCTGTGTGTATAAACCCTCTTCTTGGTAATCACTTCTTTTTGTATCAACAGGATATTGTTATATTTGAAAAGATGCGAAATGTCGAAATCTTCAATGTCATAGACTTCTTTTATTTTATGGTCTTTAAATGCCGTATTTGTCATTATTTCTCGATATTCATTGAATATTTGAGTCATTTCCTTTTTATAATTTGGATACAAATCCTCATCTGCTTCTTCAACTATGGCGTCTGTTTCAATATCCCAAGAATCATAATCGGGATTGATAGAAGTGATGTCTAATTTTACTTTACCGATATTTTCCGTCAATCTATTCGCTTGAATGAGTAGCAGATACTGCTCATTACTGAGGGGGAGTACTTCATTGTTAGGATACTTAAGATATTCAGGATGTAAGGCAGTAATTTTTTTGAACAACTCATTTGGGATTGTTTTGACAGTTGATTTTTCAATTATTTGAGGCGATTCATTTTTAGAAATCAGATGGACGGATGCACTATAAAATCCAGATGCTAAATTTGATAAATCATTCATTTCTAAGCGATTATCTCCTTGATAAAGATTGGTTTCAAGGATTTTGACCAATTTTCCTTCAATATTGTAGAGAGAAATGAAGGCTTTTTCGTCTGCTTCGCTTTTTATTTCTAAGGCAAAATGGTTTGTAAAAGGATTGCCTAAAGTGCGGAGTTCCAATGTTGGTTTTTCGGTAAACGTGGTATATCGAGCTGAAAAAGAGTTAGATTGAATCATAATACCACATTGTATTCTATTACACGTTCTAAAACCTCCATCACCAATAGCTACAAATTCATCCAAAGTTGTCTCTCCCAAAACCGCATTTATGGTTTTTGAGTCGCTTATTTCCTTTGTCGAAGGCTGCATTCCTGCGAAGGAAAATGACAAAAAAGCATTGTTTGCAACTGCTTTTATAGTGTAATTACCATTTGAATCAGCGATTGTTCCGTGGGTTGAGCCTTTTATCCAGACAGAAGCACCGGCCAGCGTTTCACCTTTTTCGGAGGTTACTGTTCCTGTTATCGTTCGCTGCGCGAACATTGAGCAAACTAAAAGGGTCATTAAAAGTGTAAAGTTTTTTTTCATCGCCCATGATTTTAAAGTTTGTAAAATTCAGTTCCAACATTTTGCAAACAAACATACTTAAATATTGGAAAACAAAGCATTTTTTCTGAAAAACGAATTTATTGAGAACGCATGAATGAAGGCATTTTAATCAGAAATCTATGTCTAAAAAGAGTGTAAAATGCCTAAATACTGAGGGGGGCTATGAAAAATATTCATAACAACCAGAACTAAGGTTTGGTATAAATATTTTGGACATCGTAATCCACCACATCATTTTATCTTATATTTTATCCAATTGCGTTAATTTCGCACCATTAAAAAAAATCAATAACAAAAATGGATAATTCAGCTCTTTCATTATTCGACAAAGTTTGGGACGCGCATGTGGTGAGGCACATATCTGGCGGGCCCGATATTTTCTTTATTGACCGTCATTTCATTCACGAAGTGACCAGTCCAGTGGCTTTTGTGGGCTTGGAAAGTAGAGGTTTGGACGTTATGTTCTCTGGTAGAACCTTTGCAACAGCTGACCACAATACGCCGACTATCAATCAACACTTGCCCGTTCAAGACAAATTGTCTGCAAATCAATTAGATGCTTTGGAACGCAATTCAAACAAATACGGCATTTCGCACTGGGGTTTGGGGCATGAAAAAAATGGCATCGTCCACGTTGTTGGACCTGAAAACGGTATCACATTGCCCGGTATGACCATTGTTTGTGGTGATTCTCATACTTCTACGCATGGTGCTTTTGGTGCAATTGCTTTTGGCATTGGTACTTCGGAGGTGGAAATGGTTTTGTCTTCACAATGTATCATGCAGCCGAAACCTAAGAAAATGCGCATCACCGTCAACGGCAAATTGAGCAAAGGTGTGATGCCAAAAGACGTGGCTTTGTACATCATTTCTCAAATTTCAGCGAGTGGTGCAACTGGCTATTTCGTAGAATACGCAGGTGAAGTTTTTGAGACTATGTCAATGGAAGGTCGTATGACCGTCTGTAATATGAGTATCGAATCAGGCGCACGTGGCGGCATGATTGCACCTGACGAAACAACTTTTAACTACTTAAATGGTCGTTCTTTAGCACCAAAAGGCGAAAAATGGGACGAATTGGTTGAATATTGGAAAACACTCAAAACGGACGCTGGTACTGTTTTCGACAAAGAATATGTCTATGACGGCAGCACAATCGAGCCGATGATTACTTATGGCACGAATCCGGGCATGGGCTTAGGTGTTTCGGAATCAATCCCAACGGCAGAACAAGTAGGCGGCGGCAAAACGACTTATGACAAAGCCTTAAACTACATGGGTTTCCATGAAAACGAAGCGATGAAAGGCAAAAAGATTGATTATGT
>JAYTMI010000546.1:0-5769 GCA_043728625.1 Saprospiraceae bacterium
AATGATAAAGTCGTCGTTTTGGGCATTATGTCCTCAAAATTGGCAGATTTAGAATCCCCTGATTTTTTGACGCAACGCATCAAAGAAGCGGCTAAATACATGCCTTTGGAAAATATGTGCGTCAGTCCACAATGCGGTTTTTCAAGCACGCATCATGGCAATGCTTTGACAGAAACGCAGCAATGGGAAAAATTTGAACGCCTTGTGAAAACAGCGCAAATGATTTGGGGAGATTGAAAAAAAGTACATTCTAAAAAATTTAAACTTTTGGAGAAGAAAGACAATTGAAAAATCCTTAGCTAAGTTGCCAAAGCGACTTTTGACTTAACGCCTTCTGAACACAAGCAATTCAAAGGTCTCGAAAAGTAGGATGAAATAAAGCAGTAAACGATAGATGTTTTCCAACGGGGATTAGCTCCCAGCTAAAATCTTATGTAACTCTTCTTTTGTTTTGCCTAATTTGATTTGCAGTTTACCTATCATTTCCTCCCGTTTGCCTTTTACAAACAACAAGTCATTGTCGGTTAATGTGGCAAATATTTGTTTGAGTTTACCTTTTTGCTCTTCCCAATTTCCTGTCAGTTCGGACGGATTCATATTTTTTAATTTTATGTTGCAATGAATTTTTACAACAGGGCAAAGATGGGTATCTCTAAGAAGATAAGCGTTACACAATTTTTGATATAAATTACATGATTCACACATTGCTCTGTTCCTACCTTATTATCGTATTAGCACAGAAGTCCCCCCCCAGTATAAATAAGGAATCTCGCTCATCATATACTTTTCAAAGACTTATTTTTGGTCAAGAATCAATACTAAAGAAACTTTTTAGGATTGTAATACCTCACATTGGGGTCAAAATTGCTCATATCTGCTGTTTCTGAATACACAAGGCACTGGAATATCTTTTGAAGATTAATTTATACATCTAGCAATGTGTGAATCATGTAATTTATATCAAAAATTGTGTAACGCTTATCTTTTAGAACAGACTCACCTTTGCATCATTAAATAATCGTAATCAAAAACAACAAACATGAAAAATATCACCCAACTTAAAACAGCTTTATTCCAAATGGTTTTGATGGTCGTTGCTACGGTAAGTGGCATTCCTTCAATAGTATCCATTAAAAACCCGAGGACATTGATATTGACATTAACAAATGTAATTTGAAGTAATACTCATACATTTATCATAAACTAATTTTTAACAATAAATAAAAACAACATTATGGGCAATCTACTTTATTTAATCGCAGTCGTCTTAATTATTTTTTGGTTGGTTGGTTTTTTTGCATACAGCGCAGGTGGTATTATTCACATTCTGCTTGTCATTGCAGCCATCTCTATACTGCTAAGAATTATTCAAGGCAAGAAAGTCGTATAAAAACTTTATACAAATTATAGGTAGGCTATTCATTCCCGCAAAGTATTGTAAACCAACCCAATGTACTCAAATACTGAGGGGGCAATCAAACCCTTTGCGGATGCTTTAGCGACACAAACATTTTTTAAACAATTAAAAATATTCAATTATGAACTCAGTAAAAGCCTTCGTAGGCGTATTAGCAGGTCTTGCGGCAGGTGCCGCATTAGGTATCTTGTTCGCTCCTGAAAAAGGTGCAACAACACGGAAGAAAATTTCAAGAAAAGGCAGTGATTATGCAGATGGATTAAGCGACAAATTCACTGAATTCGTTGACGGCATGACTCAGAAATTTGAAAGTTTGATGGCTGAAACGGCAAAGATGGCTGAAAATGGCAAAGCAAAAGCAGAATTAGCCATTAATGAAGTCGCTACTTCGGTAAATTCAAAAGCGAAGGAGCTAACTAAATAAATCCTTTCGCAAAATATAATAAGCGACAGACAAAATTTGGGAATGGGTGAAATTCTTTTGTTTCAATCCATACTTTTTTTATTTTCAACAACTTAGAAAACCCATTGACTAATTGCACTGATTACCAAAGTCTGTTGCTTATTATTTTTTGTTGCTGCACGTATAAAAAACAATTAATATGGAAATGCCTCCCAGTTTAATAGAATCATTGTTTGAAAGAGTCGAAGCGTATGGTAAAACGACCTTGGAACTGTCAAAGTACAAAGTGATTGAGACGATGAGTGTTGTCATAACTTTGTTAGCATCTCGATTCATCGTTTTCATCGTCATGGTGCTGTTTGTTTCTTTTTTGAGCTTTGGCATGGCACTCTACTTGGGTGATTTACTTGAAAAACCTTACTTCGGTTTCTTTATTGTCGCCGCATTTTACCTCGTCGTGGGGGTTGTTTTGTTTCTTTCTCTTCATAAATGGATTAAAGAACCCATCAGTGATTTATTGATTTCACAATTGGATAGTGATGGCATATCCCTTAACAATCGGGAGGAGGTAAAGATTTACTAAATTTTAAATTTTTTAGTAAATCTATTTCGATAATGATAATTAAGTAAAAAATAAAATCGGTCATGCAAAAGATAAATTCAGATGCAAGTATTAAAGATGCCATCCTTGAACTTAAAATGAGGCAAGCCCATGAAGGGAAAATGTTGAAAGAACAATTCAACCGCGCTTTCGAAAGCATACAACCCATCAATATTATCAAAAATACCTTCAAACAAGCCGCCGACTCTGATGTTTTGAAAGACGATATTTTGAATACATCAGTGGGTTTAGTTGTCGGATATCTCTCCCAAAAGTTACTTAAAGATGTATCAATAAGCCCCTTAAAAAAGCTTTTTGTAACAGCTATACTATTTAGCATCACAAACATTGTTGCGAAACACCCTGAAACGGTTAAGGCTTTCGGTAGCAATTTATTGAGAATGATTATGAACAAATCGAGCGATAGGCTTCATAGTACAAACAATTAAAACACCTCTTATGAAAACGCACAGACCTTTTTGTTTGATGGCTTTATTCTTATTTGTCATCGCCTTTAGTTGCAAACCAAAGGTCAAAACACCCAATCCACAGGCAATCAATACCGATAGTTTGACTATTAAAACTTGGCTTTATGCGTATGTTGTTGAAAAAGACATTCGTATAAAGCAGTATTTTCCTTATATGGACAGTATCGCCCATGTCTATGACACTTTTGTGGCTTATGATTTAACAGCGCACCTTATTGTGCGCACAAATCCGTGGATTATTGATACCTTAGAAAGCACTGACTATTATCGCCAAAGAAAACGGGGTGTCTTCGTCTATGACCAAAAAGAACTGGTTGTTCTTAAAAAAGGCGATACTTTATACATCCCAACCGATACTGTTGCGCATCAATTAGTTCAAAAACAAGGGGAAACCGTTCTCGACGTTAATATCCCTGAAATGAAGCTTCGTGTTATTGAAGGCAGCGATACCCTGGGTACTTATCTCGTTAGAGTTGGGCAAAACCGCATAAACCAATGGGCGAATTACGAAAAGATGTCTAAACTTCGAACAAAGACGGGTAGCGGTAAAATCATTCATACTTATTTCAAATCCGCTTATTTAGACCCGGTTACAGGCGAAACACATGATAAAACCAAGCGCGACGATGGTGACTCAACATTTATGGCATTGATGCCCTGGCTGGAGCCTCAAATCAATGGTGAAAATTTTGGTCAATTGATTCATCCAACAACCAATGAAAATACGCTCGGTAAAGCCTATTCAAATGGCTGTATCGGTGTCGGTGAAGGCGATATGTGGCGCATTTACTATTATGCACCCATAGGCACTCGTGTCAGGATACGGTATAACCTCAATGTAAAAGATGCCGATGGTAAACCCATTCGATTGAAAGATATTTATGGAAAAAAACCTAAAATAGGTTAACTAATGATGAATTATGAATGATAAATGATGAATTTACTGAGGGGGGCAAATTCTGCATTTATCACTCATTATTAAAAAAAATTCTATTCACATGAAATTTCCTATTTATGCCAAAGCATCACTTCTTGTCATTGGTTTATATGCTTTTATCAGCATGTTATACATCGCACAAGGTATCATTCTTCCTTTGATTTATGCGACCATATTGGCTATATCAATCAGTCCAGCTGTAAATTTTTTAGTCAATAACAGAATGAATCTGGCGATGTCCATCACGGTTGTTTTAACAATCGTTTTTTTACTCACCAGTGCGCTTATTGTTTTATTATCGTCACAAGCTGCTTTGTTGAGTCAAGCTTATCCGCAATTAGTGGATAAATTCCAAACCATGTTTAACGAATCTATTAGCTGGGCTGCGGGTTATTTCAATATCAGTGTGAAAAAAATCAATGAATGGATTGCCAATGGCAGTAAAGACCTCTTGAATAACAGTGGGTCGGCAATAGGTACAACACTCACGACGATGGGCGGGTTTTTATCGGTTGCTTTTCTAACACCTGTGTACATTTTTATGCTTTTATTATACCAATCGCATTTAGTAGCGTTTACGCATCGGCTTTTTGGTGACAGCAATGACAATAAAGTAAGCGATATATTAATAAAAACAAAGACAATCGTTCAAAGCTATCTTGTTGGGCTTTTTTTAGAATTTGCTATTGTTGCGACCCTCAATTCTGTTTGTCTTCTCATATTGGGCATTAAATACGCTATTTTGTTTGGCATCTTGGGCGCACTGCTGAATGTCATTCCGTATATCGGTGGCATTATTGCTGTCGGCTTATTCATGATTATCGCTTTGGTGACAAAATCACCCATTTATGCTTTTTACGTTTTAATACTTTATTCAGTCATTCAATTTATAGACAATCACTACATCGTTCCTAAAATAATTGGTTCAAAAGTAAAACTCAATGCGCTGATATGCCTCATTGCAGTGTTTTGTGGTGCAGCATTATGGGGCGTACCAGGTATGTTTCTATCCATTCCACTAACGGCTATTATCAAACTGATTTTTGACAACATTGATTCCTTAAAATCTTGGGGTTTCTTGTTGGGCGATACAACGCCGCCGCTCATAAAATTCAATTTAAATTTTAAAGACTTCTCTGAAAAACTACCGCGTATTATGCCGCCTTTTAGGAAAAAATAGGTGATAACTTTTCAATGTGTGAAAGATGTAACTTAAAAAAAAAATTGTGTAACACGACTCGAAGATAAAGAACTCACCTTTGCACCATGAAAATTATTTCATAACTAAATTTAATTGAAATGAAAAAACTAATCCTATTAATGGTGGTATTAACCGTTATGATTAACAATAGTAAAGCACAAAATAGCGGTGTTTCATTTGGCTTAAAAGCGGGTGGAAATTACTCAAACCAGTATGACTCGAAGGGTGGAAAGTTTACGTCAACGTCTAAATTGGGTTTTGCAGGTGGTGTTTTTTTAGCACTTCCCTTAGGGCGTTTCATTGGTATCCAACCTGAAATGTTGTTTTCTCAAAAAGGATTTATAGCAAAAGGCAGCGTATTGGGTAGTCCTTATGACTTGACTCGGACGACCAATTATATTGATGTGCCTTTGATGCTTGCTATTAAACCCGTTGGATTTGTGACAATCGTTCTCGGACCTCAATATTCTTATTTGTTGAACCAAAAAGATAAGTTTACGAATGAAGTCTTTACTACTGAACAGAATCAAGCATTTAACAACGATAATATCCGTAAAAACATATTGGGCTTCACAGGTGGCGTTGATATCAATATAAAAAATGCTGTACTTGGTTTAAGAGCAGGACGAGATTTCCAAAACAATAACGGAGACGGTACATCCTCTACACCCCGCTATAAAAACGCTTGGATTCAAGCAACTTTAGGCGTAAGAGTTTTCTAA
>JAYTMI010000547.1:0-2043 GCA_043728625.1 Saprospiraceae bacterium
TATCCCCTCCTGCCACGCTTCGCTCGCAGTGACAATTTCTCTATAAAAAAGGCTTTGCTACAATGGTTTTCATTTGGCAAAGCCTTTTTGTTTTTGTACAAAAAAATATGAAAAACAAAAAAGTTAATCTTATATTTGCACAAGGAAACATCACTATCAACGAAAACAAAACTATGCAAAACCATTACAAAGCTTTAAATAACCCTCAATTTAAGTGGTTGCCTAAGCATTTACAGCATAATTATTGTCGTAACAGCATTTAGTGAAAATGATAGCATCTATTAATAATATCGATGAATATATCCAAAGCCTTTCTGTAGAGCAATTGAGAGAGTGGTGTGCAGATAGTACACCAATCAAGATCAAATGGACAGAAGAAGAAATTGAAAAATCAAATAAAATCTATGAAATCATGGATTTAACGGATTTGGATTATGCCGAAGTTGAACTCATCCTTGATAATCTTCGCACTGCCCCTTTGTGCAATATTCAAATCTATTGCAAATCTATGAAGTTGGATATGTTTGAATTTATTGATAAGGCTTTAGCTTAACCCCCCTCAGTATTGAGCATAAAAAAGGCTTTGCTACAATGGTTTTCATTTGGCAAAGCCTTTTTGTTTAGCTCATTTACTAAAACAACAAAATTTATTTTATTTGTAAATTTTTATTTCTTATTTCTTCTACTCTAAATGTATGTTGAATAGTTTTACATGCTATGGGTTTTTCATCTGGCCATTCGTCATTGTTGTCAGATATTAAAATAATTGAAATCAAATTTTCATTTTTATCGTAGACTTTTTTTTTCAATCTTTTTATCATAGCCTTATTTTTTGTAGCAATTGCACAAATATCTCCTTCCTTTAAATAATTGGGCTTTTCTAATTTTCTACTATAAACAACGTCTCCTGATGATATTGTTTTTTCCATAGAGTTACCGCTTGCACGAAATGCATAATATTCTCCATGAACTGTTGGATCATTAAATCTTTTAAAATTCTTAGATTGGCTCTGAAAACTTCCTGAACCACAAAAAAACTCAACATCTTCAACGAAAATTATGTTACCTGCCTTAGGATTAGATAAATCAAAAATATTGGTTATGTCACTAAAGAAATACTCCTTATTTAAACCATATTCTTCACAAATCTTAAATGCAATATCTGCATTAATATAAAGGCGACCAGATAAATAAAGACCAATATCGTTAACATGAATTCCAAGTTTTTTGGCAAAATGCTCTAAAGATTTATCCCCGTCATTATTACGTGGTATAATCATATCCTGTTCTACAAGTTTATAGTAAACCTCTACAAATTTGTCGTTTAATATTTTGGAATCATTTATCAATAACAAAAGTATTTGCGACAAAATTAAACAGTTATGAATGAAAAAACAAATTAACACAAATTATTTTAAACAAAAAGTTTGTTATTTCTTATGAAAGGTTTATTATTAAATTTTTATCTTTGCGCCTCAAAAATTAAAAAAATTATCAAATAAGATATTCTATATGACATCTCACGAAATCCGCCAGTCATTCCTTGATTTTTTTAAATCAAAACAGCATAAAATAGTGCCTTCTGCACCTCTGGTCTTGAAAAATGACCCGACTCTGATGTTCACCAACTCGGGTATGGTGCAATTTAAAGACTACTTTTTGGGCAATGGCACACCCCCCTCAGTACGGATAGCTGATACCCAAAAATGCCTTCGCGTGAGTGGTAAGCACAACGATTTGGAGGATGTGGGCTTTGATGGCACGCACCATACCATGTTTGAAATGCTCGGCAATTGGTCGTTCGGCGATTATTTCAAGAAGGAAGCGATTGAATGGTCGTGGGAATTATTGCATGACAAACTCGGCTTGCCTGCTGATCGTTTGTATGCCACTGTTTTTGGTGGTGATGCACAAGAAGGTTTAGCCTCTGATGAAGAAGCGCGTAACTATTGGCGACAATATTTGCCCGATAATCAAATCCTCGACGGCAATAAAAAAGATAATTTTTGGGAAATGGGCGCGCAAGGTCCATGTGGTCCGTGC
>JAYTMI010000548.1:0-10789 GCA_043728625.1 Saprospiraceae bacterium
TTAAAGTTCCCCGAACATGGTACTCGAACCCATTTGCTGCGTCATTCGGTTTTAAACACCAACGCTTTACATGGTGATTGTCCTCAGAATGACAAAAAATAAAACGAAAAACGAATAAAACAAATGGAAAATAAACCAATAATGCCCCGTATGGCTTCGATAGATGCTTATCGTGGTTTTGTCATGCTCTTGATGATGGGCGAAGTGTTGTCCTTTGAAAAAGTCTCAAAAGCACTACCTGAAAGTGGCTTTTGGCATTTTTTGGCGTGGCACCAAAGTCATGTCGAATGGGTCGGTTGTTCGTTGCACGATATGATTCAGCCCTCGTTTTCGTTCTTGGTGGGTGTAGCGTTACCGTATTCGATAGCGAGCCGGATTGCGAAAGGTGAGTCGCCGAGGAAGATGTATTTTCATGCACTCAAACGCTCTTTGATATTGATTTTATTGGGCATTTTTCTAAGGTCTATGCACGCCCAACAGACTAATTTTACTTTTGAAGACACCTTAACACAAATCGGTTTGGGCTATTTTTTCTTGTTTTTGTTGGGATTTAAGTCTTCTAAAACGCAAATCATCAGTCTTGCAACCCTATTGGTGGGTTATTTTTTAGCTTTTGCTTTGTATCCGTTGCCAAATGTTGGGTTTGATTATACACAAACAGGCACGACCGCAGATTGGGTATATAACCTCGATGGTTTTGCCGCGCATTGGAACAAAAATACCAATATGGCTTGGGCTTTTGACCGTTGGTTTTTGAACCTTTTCCCTCGTTCATCATCATTTTTGTTCAATGGTGGTGGCTATGCGACGTTGAGTTTTATACCCACTTTGGGTACAATGATATTAGGTTTGATAGCAGGTAAAGAATTGAAAAGCAATAGTTTATCCAATGACAAAATTAAGAATTTTATCATCATTGGTAGCTCATTGATATTTGTTGCATGGGTATTTGCGGCTTTGAATATTTGTCCAAATGTTAAACGGATTTGGACACCAACTTGGACACTTTTCAGTGGCGGCAGTTGCTTTCTTTTCATGGCTTTTTTTTATTGGTCAATTGATGTTTTGAAAACGACAAAATGGTATTTCCCCCTCATAGTGGTGGGCGCAAACTCCATTGCTGCCTACATCATTGCGCATACGATTGATGGTTTTATCGGTTCGTCGTTGTCCATACATTTCGGGAAACAATATGCCGAAGTTTTTGGTGTCGCTTATGCCCCTTTTGTACACGGCGTTTTGATATTGTTTTTTGAATTGTTGCTGTTGTTTTGGCTGTATCGGAAGCGGATTTTTATAAGGATATAGACTTGAAATTAGCGCAAAATCTTATAGAAAAGCACCCCCCTCAGTATTTTTTGTCATTTAGAATTACGAAATCTTTAAGATTTCGTAATTCTGTGCTCAGTTTTTACGTTTTTACCTTTTTACATAAAAAAACATACGATGTACACTCAACACATTCGCCACATCACCTTCATCTCCCTACTTTTAGGAAACACGCTTTGCGCTCAATCAAACACCGACAGCATGATGCCAGTGCGGGGCTTTTGCATCGGCGCGCCGCATGTGGAACAAGTGGATACATTTGTTCGGTTTATTAACGAGGAATTGGCAACGCGCGGGGTCAATACTTTAATTCTGCGTATTGATTTCAACTATCAATATGAGACGCATCCAGAACTGCGAGACAGCGATGCTTTGTCGAAAGAGAATGTTCAGAAACTCGTTCAGGCTTGTCAGACACATAATATTCGGTTGATACCGCAAATCAATTTGTTAGGGCATCAGTCTTGGGCAAGTACAACAACTAATTTGTTGCGGGTGTATCCTGAATTTGATGAAACGCCACACGTCAAAATACCAGAAAAGTATGTCTGGCCCAACAGCGATGGTTTGTATTGCAAAAGTTATTGCCCATTGCACGAAGGGGTGCATAAAATAGTCTTTGATTTGGTGGATGAAATTTGTGATGCCTTTAAAACCAGTGCGTTTCATGCGGGCATGGATGAAGTGTTTTACATAGGCGATGAAAAATGTCCACGATGTGGCGGCAGAGACAAAGCCGAGTTGTTTGCGGGTGAAGTCAATAAGATTCAGAACCATTTGACCTTGAAAAACAGGCAGTTATGGATTTGGGGCGACCGCTTATTGGATGGTAAAACAACAGGTATTGGTATGTGGGAAGGTAGTTACAACAATACGCATCGGGCTATTGATATGGTGTCAAAAGACGTGATGATTTGCGATTGGCATTATGAAAAAAATATACAAACGGCAGTTTACTTTGCCATGAAAGGTTTTAATGTCATCACATGTCCTTGGCGCACCCCCTCAGTAGCAGCGGCGCAAACGGAGGATTTTGTTCGATTTAGAGCTGCCGCAACGCCTGAAATGAAAGAACGTTATCAAGGTATGATGCAAACCGTTTGGTCAGGCGTTGGCTCTTTTTTAGAAGAATTTTACACGGCAAAAGAAGGGGATACTTCTGCCAATTGTTTTAAAGCCTTGTTTAAAAAAATAGAATGAACGGGTTATGACACGCATCGGATACTTTTAAGCGAAAGGCGTGTTTTAAAGTATCCGATTCGTTATTTCAAGAACTAAAAACTGTTGTTTAGCCAAAAAAATAAGCCCAAACGCAATAATTTCTTTCCTATCAAGCATCTTCTTCGTATATTTATACGTGTTCATTGGTATAATATTTTGACAAGACATAAAAGCACAAAATCTTATTGAGTAGCACACACCTTTTTGTTTATATTAAAATGGACATTTATTATGTTGAACAAATACCTGAATGGCATTTTACTTTGTAGTATCCTCTTTCTAATCCCTTCTATACTGAGGGGTAGCCACATCGTCGGTGGCGAAATATCTTATAAATTTATCAAAAGGACGGGCAATAAAATAGACTATCATTTTACGATGCGGATGTATAAAGATGTTTACAACGCACGCCCAAACGCTGATTTTGACAACCCTGCCTTGGTGGGTGTTTATTTACAGACCAATAATGGTTATTATTTGTATGGTAATAATGGCGATGCACAAGCCGTTTCCGTCCCCATATTAAGGCGGCAATTGGTAAATCCTAATGAAATTCCCTGCTTAATTCCGCCCTCTAATATTATTGTCGAAGAAGCCCTGTATGAATGGGATGTCACTTTGGTTGACACCATCTATAGCTATATTATTTCTTATCAGAAGTGCTGTCGTAATATGACGATTGCTAATATTTACTCACCAAGTAGTGCGGGTTCGACTTACAGTATCGAAATTACACCCGAAGCGCAGCGTTTGGGCAATAGCAGTCCTTATTTCAAGACCCTTCCCCCTATTTTTATATGTGTCAATGAACCCTTGAAATACAATCATGCGGCTGAAGATTCGGAAGGTGACCAATTGGTCTATCGGTTTTGTACGGCTTACACCTCGCCACAAGGCGGTGGTGGCGGCAATCAAGGGCGATTGCCACCGCCGCCGCCGTATGCACCAGTGAGTTATAAACAGCCTGAATATACTGAATCCGAACCTATGGGCGGCGACCCCATTATCAGGATTAACCCGAATACGGGGCTGATTACGGGTACGCCCAATATGATAAACCAATATGTCGTAACGGTTTGTGTAGAAGAATTTCGAAACGGTGTCTTGTTGAGTCGGATGTTTCGAGATTTTCAATTCAATTCGGTGCAATGCCAAAAGACGGTGGATGCCGTCATATCGGCTGATTCCATATCGGGCAAACATTTCTTTTTGTATGGTTGTGAAAAAGTTGATTTAAACATCAATAATAAGAGTTACGAACGGTCACAAATCAAAGATTTCTTTTGGGAATTTGATATTAAAGGTATAAAACAACGTTTTACAGATTGGAGTCCTTCTATTCAGTTCCGCGATACGGGTGTTTATCAAGGAAAATTACATCTTAATGAAGGCTCTCAATGCAGCGATTCTGCTACCTTGACAGTTAAAATTGGCGGTAAGATTACGACTGATTTTTCAGCCAAATACGATACCTGTGTGCCAGGACCTGTTGCCTTTTCAGGTGTTTATAAGTCGGCAATAGCGACAAAACAAATCACTTGGGATTATAATGATGGTACAGCGGATTATGATACAATAAGAACAACTCATCAATACCAAAGTCCGGGTGTTAGAAATGTGATCTTTGCTGTCAAAGATATTTACAACTGTGTGGGTAAGACCGCAAAACTTGTGGCGTGGCAGCCTGCACCCGCTATTATCATCGTTGAACCCAATACTTTTATAGGTTGCGCCCCTGCGAAAGTGTTTTTTGATAATAAATCCTTTCCGTTGGATACGACTTACAATATCAAATGGGATTTCGGAGATGGAAAGACGGGCAGTGCTATTAGCCCGACGCATATTTACGAGAAGGGGGGGACGTATTCTGTCAAATTAAACATCGTTTCGCCTTTGGGTTGCAAGAAAGATGCCTTTTTTAGCAATTGGATTAAGATAAAACCCTCTCCTGAAGCGAACTTTGAATACACTCCGCAGAAAGTGTCGAGTGTGATACCAACTGTTTTTTTCAAAGATAAATCCATCAATGCCGTCAATTGGGAGTGGTTTGTGAATCATAGAGGTATATCACTGCAACAAAACCCTTTTTATACCTTCAAGGATACGGGCGTTCATTTAGTGACGCTCAAAGCGCGAAATACTGAGGGGTGTGTGGACTCCATCACAAAGCTCATTGATGTTGAGCCATTGGTGACTTACTTTATGCCCAATGCTTTTACGCCCAATGACAATACGGATAACGATGTTTTTAGAGGGACGGGTATTACAGAGGGCATGAAGAAATTTGAATTACGTATTGTTAACCGTTGGGGAGAAATCATTTTCAAATCAAATGACCCGTTTAAAGGATGGAATGGCTTGAAAAATAATACAGGGCAACCCTCGCCACAAGGCGTTTATCTATACGAAGTGGTGTATGAAAACCCACGACGACAAAGTGTTGGTTTAAAAGGTTTTGTGACGTTGTTGCGTTGATGTCGGAATAACAGAAAATACGAAATATACTGAGGGGGGCACTTTTCGCAAAAGTGACCCCCTCAGTATATTGATGTCTATTGCATCAGCGTTCAATCACAAACGTTTTGCACTCGTTTTCTTGCTTGTCCTTGATGTCAAGGATATAAGAACCATTGGTTAAGTCACTGACAGACAAGCCATTGCGTACTTGGTTGATGGTTGTTTTTAAAACAATCTTACCTGTTATGTCTAAGACCTGAACAGACTGTTCGCCTGAAATATCTTCATTGCCTGTTAAGTAAAGTTTGTTTTTGACTGGGTTTGGAAATACCGTCCACTGTTTTGAACTTGGTTTTGTCCACTCAATGGCGACGGTTTTAGAGTAGGTAAAACTGCCGTCATTGTCCACCATTTTCAAACGATAGTAGTTGATGCCATAGACTGGTTTATCGTCTATTGTTTGGTAGCCGTTGGCTGTACCTTTGGCGGTTTGGTCTATCAATTTAGCCCAGGATTTACTGTCAATGCTTCGTTCGACTTCAAAATGACTGAAACGTAGTTCACTTGCCGTTTGCCAAGTCAATAGCACCCCTTCCCGATTGTCTCGGGATGTGCCATCCGTATTTTTATCTTTTGTATCGCAAAGTTGTCCTTGAAAGTTCACAAGTTCAACAGGAATAACAACTTGGTCTAAAGACGATTCCCATAAACTTCGTCCGAATGTTGCTGCAAGTATTTTGCCAGAGGCATAATGTATTTCTAAATCTCGTACAGGTACGGATGGTAAACCCGTGTTATAGGATTGCCAAGTGGTTGATACTGAGGGGTTTCTGTAATAAACGCCCAAGTCTGTGCCACAATATGCTGCACCTAAAAGACCTATTTGTGTTGTGATGGTATTAGCTGAAACTGCGGGTAAACCTGAACTGATATTCGTCCAAGTTGTACCGCCATCACTTGTATAATAAACTTGATTGCTCGATGTAGAGGCAATAGAGACATAAACCGCATTGGGGTCATTGACATCAATATGAACGTGCAAATGTGTTGTCGTAGGTACTGTACCCGAAACATCTGTCCAGTTAGTACCCCCATCTGTTGTCTTATAAACCTTAGAAGAAGTGCAATAATAGATGATTTGGTTGTTGGTTCGGCAAACATCAATCCACCGGACTTGTCCGTTCGCGGGGCTGATAGTTGTCCATGTTGTGCCGCCATCTATACTTTTATTCAGTTGATCGCCTCCTGCATACAAAGTATTGGCATCAATAGGGTCTTGTATAAAAGGTGTGACCCAATAACCGCCTGTAATGGTCTGAATGTTAGAAAAATTAGTACCCCCATTTGTGGAACGTCTTAAAACACCGTTTTGGTAAGTACAATAAACGCGATTGGTATTGGTACGGTCAATAAAAGAAATCATCCCGTCACCACCTGAAACAGCCTTCCAACTTGTTAAGTTTGTGGTCAAATTGGTCCCATTGTCTTGATGCCCACTGACAATCATATCGGCATTTGAAGGCGACAAACCGATACCATAAGGTTGTGCAATGGCTAAATTGCTTGAAATATTAGTCCAAGAAGAGCCTGTGCGCCTGTAAACGCCGCCATCAGATGAAGCCAATAAGTCCGTGCCGTTGAATTGTAAGTCATGAACGTCCACATGTATGCCAGATAGACTTGTCCAAGTCGCACCTCCATTCGTTGAGCGATAAACATTCAAGCCCGCTGCATAAACGATACTGTCAGCCATCGGGTCAGCGGCTACGCAGAGGTTATACCAACCTTGTCCGTTAGGAATATTAGGCGAAGTAGTTGCCTTTTGAGTAAAAGTTGTGCCACCATCTATGGATTGATAGAAGCCTTGCATATTGTCAGAAGAGTTGGTCGCCATGACATAGACATAGTTGGTATCAGCAGGCGAAATGTCAATGGCAAAACGAACTGCGGTTGCGCTTGTCGGCAATCCCGATGTTATTTGTGTCCATGTGGCACCACTGTCATAAGAGCGCAAAAGTACTGCACCTGATTTAGAACCTGCATAGACGGTCTCTGGGTTTTGTGGATTGAAAGCCAGTTCACGAATACTGGATGTACTGACTTGTGTAAAAGATGTACCCCCATTTGTGGAACGCCTAATGCCATTTGTCCCAGAGACTAAAATGATATTGGGATTTTGTGGGTGAATAAGTACATTGGTCAAAACGACACCATTGCTAAGGGAGTAAGATAGTCCTGTAGTTGCCCAAGATGCACCACCATTGGTTGATTTATACAAGCCTTTTGAAGAAGGATGATAAATGGCTCTGTCAGCATCGCCTGTCAGTGCGTAAAGAATGTTACTGTTGGTCGGGTCAATAGCCACATTCGTTACACCTGCTGCTGGAATACCAGATGAAATGACTGCCCAAGAGCCGCCATTATTGGTTGACTTCCACAATTGCCCTGCGGGCGTACAGGCGTAGAGTGTTGTGGCATTATTGGGGTCAACTATAATGCTGTTGACACGTCCGTTGCCATACATATTGTCTGTATTGATGGGTCCAATAACTGACCAATTGGCTGCGGCACGTTGATTGAGTTCTTTTTGCTGCGCCAACCTTGCGCGATAGTCACTTTCAATGAGTGCGTCCATATCGCCGTTGGTTTCCGACACACGTGGCTCTACCCATTCGGCTATGCGCATGAAGTGGATGATGTTTTGATATTCTTCCGTTTCGTGTTCAGCTTGATAGGTTTCGTCGGGTGGTTGTGTGTCACCTTTTCGGAGGTTTTGATAGTAGGTTTTGAGCTGAGTTTCGTTTTCTTTTAAGAAAGCGGCTTTGATTTCGTAGAAGTTTGATGTTTTTTCAGCCAACTGCATCCAGTTTTGTTGCGCCTTTGAGATAGATGTTGAGCAGAGAATGAGACTTAGTGTGTTTAATACGAATTTAAATTTCATGACTTTTTATACTTAGATGATTGTTAAAAATGGTTTATAAGATTTTATAACGTTAGGGGATTCTTTTTAGCATTTCATTTACTCCAAATATATATAATTTATGGCGATTTCCTAATGGACTATGTCGTTTTATGTGACGAGATACCTGAAACAATTGCCTTCTTCTGTAAGATGAACCCTTTTTTGCATATTTACAAAAACAAAAACAGTCATAATTGCTACAAAAATTCGGGTAATTAGTGAAATTCGTGTTTTCAAAAAATAAATATTAATCAGAAAATGGAAATCATAGACTACTCCCCCACCTATAAAGAGGACTTCAAACGCCTAAACGTTGAGTGGATTTCAACCTATTTCACCGTCGAACCACACGATTTAGAGCAATTAGATGACCCCGAAGGCTATATTTTGAGCAAAGGCGGTAAAATCTTTTTTGCTAAACAGGGCGAAGCCATCATAGGCACTTGCGCCTTGATAAAAGTATCCGAAACGTCGTATGAATTAGCAAAAATGGGCGTATCCCCTCAGTATCAAGGCTTGGGTGCGGGTAAAAAGTTAGTACAAAAAATCATAGAAGAAGCGAGAAATTTAGGCTGCACTTATTTGTTTTTAGAGTCAAACCAACGTCTAACACCTGCTTTGAATATTTATAAATCATTAGGCTTTGTTGAAGTACCTATCGGCGAAACACCTTATGCACGAGCAGACTTTAAGGCTGAAATATATCTTTAATTCACCATTGACAATTAAACTGTTAATTTTATCCAAACGCACCCTTATAACATTGCTTTCGTAGGCAAATTACCGTTGCTTTGCAACTTGAAATACATCATTCTAACTTTTTAATAAAAAACGATTGTATCCAATGAACGTATCAAAAGCGTTTTTACTCACTTGCTTAATGCCTTTCTCCTTTCTTTCGGCACAAAAAACGACAAAAATTAACTTCAAAATCAGCGGTTATACTGAGGGGGTCACTGTCAAACTTTTAGGCAGCCTTTTCGACCAAAATTTTCTTGCTGATACGGCTAAATTATCTGCTGATGGCAGTGTGTCTTTTGTCAATTCGGAAGGTTTTAAAGAAGGATTATATTACCTCTTGACACCTGAAAAAAACAATTTTCAATTTTTTATTGCTGGTGGAGAGAACGATTTTACGCTCAAAACGTCAAAAGATAATCTCGTTTTAGGCATGGTTGTCGAAGGTTCTACTGAAAATCAATTGCTTTTTGACAATGCTCGTTCACAAACAGCACTCGAAGCGAAGTACAATTCGCTCAATCAGCAAGTTCGCAGTTTGCAACCGAATACCCCTCAGTATGCAGAGCTAACCAAACAAATGCAAGCGCTACTCGACGACCGTGATGCGCAACTGCTAACCCTCAAACAACAGCATCCAAATGCCCTGTTTACAAAGTTTAAACTCGCTGGACAAAACCCTAAAACCAGGATGGCATATCGTCCTAATGGTTCAGTTGACAGTTTAGCAACCATGGACAATTACAGAAAGGATTGGTGGAACGACGTTGATTTCACAGATGGTCGGTTGATGCGTACACCTGTTTTTTTTACAAAACTAAAGAGATATATTCAAGAGTTTACGGTGCAACACCAAGACTCACTCATCGCGTCATCTGATTATTTATTAGATAAAACATTGGCTAATAATGATTTATTCAATGCCGCCGCTACATGGATTGCGGGACAATATAAGCCAGGGACGGCTAAAATAATGGATGGTGAAGCCGTTTATTCGCACATCGTTTTGAAATATTTTACACCCGAAAGGGTACAAGGTGTCTCTAAAGCAGACCTCGAAAGTACCCGCAAACGAGCTACTGAAATGCAACCAAGCCTTTTAGGGAAAACAGGTCAAGACGTTTGGGGCGTGGACAAAAACAACCAACGCCAAACACTTTACAGCCTCAAAGCAACTTTCAAAATTGTTTATATTTATAACCCTGATTGTGAGCATTGCCAACACGAGACACCGATACTGAGGGGGGTCTATGACAAGTGGAAATCGCGCGGTGTTGAAGTTTTTAGCCTTGTTGCCAATGCTAAAAGCCGAGAAGAATGGTTGAATTTTCAAAAAAAATATGGTGTCAATTGGACGGATGTTTATGACCCACAACTCGAAAGCCTTTTCCATGAAAAATACTTTGTGGACATCACACCTGAATTGTATGTTTTGGATAAAAAAAATGTCATCATTGGCAAAAACCTTAAGCCAGAGCAGCTTCAAGAACTGTTTGAAAGTGAATTTGCGAAGTTGAAATAGATGGCAAGGGTCAAAGAAAAAAGAGAGGTATTTCGATTTTTTATCAAATTACGTTCAAAATGATTCATGTTTGCCTTAAATACTGAGGGGGTCTCTTTTCAACGAAAGAGACCCCCTTTTAACTTGTAGAAGATATATGATCGCTTATTTTTTAGGCATCACAACCTTCACTCGACCTTATTTAGTGACTTGAATCTTTCTCATCAACACGCGTCTGCCTTGTGCTTGTATTTTGATAAGATACAAACCTGTTGGCAAATGGGCAATATCTAACCGATAAGGTGCTGAGGTCGCTGTCTGAATGACCTGTTGTTGCACTGGTTTGCCTGCCATATCTGATAATACAAGGGTCACTTGCCGTCCTTCAAAAGACTTTAAATCAATCCACGCCTCATCAATGGCAGGGTTAGGATATACAATAAAATCATTGAGCTTTTTGTTGGTGACTCCTTTAATGGCTGAATACGCCACGTCTCCATTCAGATATGTCAGCTTAATACGATAGAAGTTTTCGCCTTCGCTCGCATCTTTGTCATAGAAAGTATGGTATTGTAAGGCAT
>JAYTMI010000549.1:0-1946 GCA_043728625.1 Saprospiraceae bacterium
TACGTTTTTATAAAAAACGGGGTCGCAAGATTGGTAAATGACTTGTATTTTCGAAGGTTCTATGTTGTAAAAATCAATAATATCTCGTTTGGTTTGCTCGCTGATAGCAACGACAATATCGGCTTGTTGACAGGCTTTTTTGAACTTAAAAGAGTAAATTTTTCTATCAATAAATGGATAAAAAGACGGATAACGCTCGTGAATGAGGTCGTGAATGGTCACTACCGTTCGCACATTTTTAGGCATACTGAGGGGTAGCTCATGTGATAAACCATGAAATATTTGAACGCCCGATTTTTTAATATCTTGATTGATGGTATAAGAACGCCACAATGCGGGCAGTTTTTTTCCCAAACGGCTATTCGGCAAATGAATAGATACTGAGGGGTACCTTGTCACCTTCGTCACACGAGGTATGTCGTTCAATTTAGGCGTAAAAAGAAGGTATTCATTTTCTGGAAAATGAGTCGTTAATGTCTCGATGAGAGTGCGGCTGTAATTGCCTAATCCTGTAAAATTTTGGAATGCTCGTTTAGCGTCGTAACCGATTTTCATGTTGCAAAATTAGCGATTCTTTGTTTAGATTTTGAAATCATACATGGATTAATCCATTATGCAAACTGTTTTATCTAAAAAAGAACGCCTTTCATCATACAGATTGCGTTATTTGCGTATTAGATGAATAAAATAATCAAAAATATCAAGCGGCTTTTGACGCGACGCGCCATCTACCATGCCGCTTTTTGGTTCGTTTTGCTTTGCGTTTTGACGTTGAGCGAGATGCGGGGCGGCGATGCGAGTTTTATGCACTTTTTTTCTAATGAATTGGTTAATGTCTTATTTTATGCGGCGATATATTATGCCAACAGTGAGTTTTTGATTCCTAAGTATTTGAAACCGAATAAGTTGTGGTCTTATTTGATTGGTTTGATTGGTATTGCTTTGGTGTTGACACCGATTAAGATTTTTATTCTATTTAAAAAATTCACAAATTTCCCAGAAGACCAAGACTTTTTGATTTCACATCAATCGTATTATTACCTCATTTCATTGATGACGGCTGGCATTTCTACCATTGTAAAAATTTCTTCCGATTGGCTGCGCCAAACACAAACGCAGCGAGATTTAGAAACGCGAACGATGCAAACGGAGTTGAATTTTTTGAAATCTCAAATCAACCCGCATTTTTTGTTCAATACCTTGAATAGTTTGTACGCTTTGACCTTGAAAAAGTCAGATGCTGCGCCCGAAGTAGTTATTAAGCTGTCGGAAATGATGCGTTATATGTTGTATGAATGTAATGAGCCATTGGTACCCCTCAGTAAAGAAATCAATTATATCCGAAATTACCTTGATTTGGAACGGTTGCGCCATAAAAATTTGGACATAAAATTTGAAGTTGAAGGCATCGTTGGTGATTTAAAAATCGCACCTTTGATTTTCATCGCTTTCATTGAAAATGCTTTTAAACACGGTGCAAGCAACCATATTTCAGATGGTTTTGTGCATATTCACGTTTATTTAGACGGTGAGGAATTGAACTTATATGTCGAAAATTCTAAACCTGAACAACAGCCCACGCAAGACCACCGCAGAAGTGGCGGCATCGGTTTGGTGAATGTGCGGCGGAGACTCAATATTCTGTATAAAAACAATTATAATTTAGAAGTTCATGACAAACCCAATACTTATGGTGTTAATTTGTGGATGAAAATATTGCCTGATGCTGTAAGTCATTCGACATTGGTTAATAGTTAAAATACACATTTACGAAATTTCAAAAATTTCGTAAATGTTGATAATCAATAAGTTAGAAGAAAATAAGACGTTTGAAAGTTATAACAATAAAAAAAATAAAAAATGAAAGTAATCATCGTTGACGACGAACCTTTAGCATTAGATGTCATAGAAACATACATTTCTCGAATGCCCAATTTGGAGCTTGT
>JAYTMI010000550.1:0-3720 GCA_043728625.1 Saprospiraceae bacterium
CCTACCGTCAAATCATCTGGGCGATTGTCAATGACCGCATTAATCAAAGCGGCATAGGTGCGGGGCAATTCATTGGGGTCTTCGCCACGTTCTTGGGCTGCTGCCCGCATTTTAGGGTCGCAGAGATATGCCAAATTGGTGTCGTCCAACTGAATATAGCGACAACCTGCGGTATATAAAGCAGCTATTTCATCGCGGTAACAAGCGGCTAAATCTTCAAAAAATTCATCCATATCAGGGTAGGCATCAATCGCAATGGCTTTGCGACCACCTCTAAAATGCACCATCGTTGGAGATGGAATGGAGACTTTTGGCGTTTGAGTTGTGACTGATTTTAGAAAATTAAAATCATCAACTTGAATATTTCGGGCGTGTTTTAACTTGCCTGTAACACTCAATTGGGGTGGTGTGAATTTGTCTTCTGCGACTTTTGCGTTCGGATTGGCTTCAATGCCACCTGTGACGCTCACGCCATCGAGTTGTTGCAAAAAATCCAAGTGGAAATAGTCACGGCGAAATTCACCGTCCGTTATAGATTTCATACCTGTTGATTCCAAGCGTTTGACTGTTTCGGCAATTTCTCGATTTTCAATGGCACGAAGCGCATCATCAGAGATTTCGCCGTGTTTCCAGCGCAAACGGTTTTCTTTGACAGCTTGTGTTCTTAAAAGACTGCCTACGTGGTCGGCTCGGAAAGGTGGTTTTAGTTTCATGATTCTTATTATTTTTAATTGAAAAAATGCTTTTTAATCATCACTGTTTTTATTAGTTGATAATTAGTTGAGTTGAAATAATCGGGAAAACGTTGCGAAGGTTCTAACCTTCGCAACGTTGCTATTTGTTGAAAATCAATCATTTACCCCCCTCAGTATTTTCCTGTTTATTTGAGTTGAGCTACTTACGACTGATTTATATAGATTTTAAAACAATTCAACTGGATTAATTGTCAAAAACTCTTGCCAACTCAAACCAGTACTACCGACTAAAAGTAGTTTATTGGGTTGAAATTGTTTCTTAAATGCTTCCATACCTGTTAAACTACCATGTCTTGCACCACTTTTGACTTCAATAGCGACCGTTTTGCCACGATATTCAATCACAAAATCTACCTCGTCATTGCCTTCACGCCAATAGTAAAGTTGAAAACCTTCTTGTCGGGCATAGTTGACCAAATGTGCACCTATTGCTGATTCAACAATACGCCCCCACTGTACGGGCTGGCTCGTTATTTCTGAAAATACTGAGGGGTGTGTTGCAGCAATCAACGCCGTGTTATGAACTTGGAATTTTGGACTTGATAAACGTTGCCGCAAACGGTTTCCAGCATATTTTTCTAACCCACAGAGCAAACCCGCAGAATCTAACAAATCGAGGTAATGTGCAAGTGTTGTCGTGTTGCCCGCATCTTGAAGTTGACCCAGCATTTTGTTATACGACAATAATTGCCCAACAAGTGTTGTTTTGCCCACTTGTCGGGGACCTACTAAGACTTGTATAAATAAGCGAGGTTCTGCAAGTCGTTTTGTAAGTGTTTGAAAATGAATACGTTGAAACATTATTGATTCGTTTATAAATTAGTCGAGTAAAATTACTCAACGTATTGAGTAAAATTACTCAACGTATCGAGTAAGTTACTTAGAGGTCTATTTTTGAACTTCTAAAACAGGCTCAACCCGTTCTTTTTCATATAATTTATCCACATAAGCTGCCCTATTTGCCAATATCATCCGTTGATTGATTGACCCTTTATCCGTTATTTCGCCTTTATCAATGGACAAAGTGAAATCGGCAAAAATGGCTCTTTTTACCCGCGTTGAACTGCCCGTACTGTGTTGTGCAAAATCATTCAAAACGGCTTGTAAAGCGGCTAATACTGAGGGGTGGTTCACGATAAGATTTAGGAAATTTTTAAAATTTTCTAAATCGGCATCGGCATCCAAACCTGCCAGTTTTTTACAAAAATTTAATTCTGGAAAGACAATAGCCCCTAAAAAAGCACGGTCATGTCCTGTTATGGCAGCATCTTGTATCAATCCCTTGCCTGCGGCAATGAGTTTTGCTTTTAAAATACCGACATTGACCCAAGTACCTGTATCCAATTTAAAATCTTCGGCAATGCGTCCGTCGAATATCATTCCCTTGTTCGGGTCGTTTTCATCTACAAATTTCAAGGCATCGCCTGTGCAATAGTAGCCTTCTTCGTCAAAGGCTTTTGCGGTGGCTTCGGCGTTGCGCCAATAGCCTTTTGTCATATTTTCTCCTTTGAAACGGGCTTCCAATTTGCCGCCATTGGGTATGAGTTTTATTGTCAAATCAGGTACTGGAACGCCTAACATGCCTGCAAAACTACCAAATTGGGTATTAAACATCGCCGATGGACTCGCTTCTGTCATGCCCAAACCCGAAGCAATCATCAAGCGTTTGCCTGTTGTTTCGTAAGCCAAACGTTCCAAATCGTCCCAGACGTGTTGCGGCATACCTGCACCAGCGTAAAAAAACAGCTTTAATTGGCTGAAAAAATGGGCGCACAAGGTTTTGTCTTGTTTTAAAAAAGGTATCAATTCCTCAAAACCTTTTGGCACATTGCAATATATTGTGGGCGCAATGTCGTGGAGGTTTTCTACCGTTTTTTTAATGCCGTTGGGTGTCGGATTGCCTTCGTCAATGTACAAAGAACCACCGTTGAAAAGCGTTAAACCAAAATTGTGGTTGCCGCCAAATGTATGATTCCACGGCAGCCAATCAATAAAATTCAAGCCACCATTTTGCATAAAAGGAAACGTTTGGGTGATTTGCTGCCAATTCGTCGTGATATTGCCATGCGTATTAATTACGCCTTTTGGCAAGCCCGTTGAGCCAGAAGTGAAAAGGATTTTGGCGATTGTTTGATTATCAATGGCTTTGAAAGCTTTATTTACGGATGTTGTGGGTTTTGTTTTTAAAATATCATCAAAAACAATGTGACTACTGAGGGGGGCGTTGACGGCAATTATTTTGACGGGTTCTTTAAGGTCGGCGAGGTTTGAAACCTCGCCGACCTTAGGCGTAACGGCTGCCAATGCTTTTTCATATTGTTTGCCGTCTTGAACGAAAATGATTGAAGGCGTGAGTAAGTCAATCGTATGCCTTAATTTCTCATAATCCGTTGATTTTAAAGAGTATGCGGGTGCAATTGGCGAATAAGGTACGCCGATATGTAAGGCAGCCAAAGCCATTAAGCCATGCTCGATACTGTTTTCAGACAAAATAGCAATGGGTCTCTCGGGCGAAACGTTGGTTTGGAGGAGATATTGAGCGATATTTTCTATCTTTCCGTAGGTTTCCGCATAGGTTATTGTTCGCCAATGACCATTATTGTCGCGTTGACCTAAAAACACTTTGTCAGGTATTTTTTTTGCCCAATGAATGAGCCGATGCGTCAAGCGGTACGGTGGCTTTTTGAGTTTGACCTTAGATTTTAGAACGATGACTCCTTCCTGATTGACCTCTTTTTTGATGTCAATTTTGTTGGTTTTTATTTTTAAAAAAGGTGTTTGTTTTAAATCCATTTTATAATGATGAATTATGAATAATAAATACACAATTGATGAATAATAATAAAATGATGAAAGATGAATGATGACATAAGTAGTTGAGTTGAAATAATCGGGAAAACGTTGCGAAGGTTCGAACCTTCGCAACGTTGCTATTTGTTGAAAATCAATCATTTACCCCCCTCAG
>JAYTMI010000551.1:0-2200 GCA_043728625.1 Saprospiraceae bacterium
TTTTCAGTAACCAAAAAGCAAGAAGCTGCCGCTAAAATCAAGCAAATACCCGCTAAAACAAGGGCATTACGTGGGTCGTCGCCTAAAAGCGATTTATAATATAGTGGCACAGTAATCATATTGATAATCTGTGGCACAACAATGAAACCATTGAAAATGCCCATATACACGCCCATACGTTGCGGCGGCACTGAATTTGCCAACATCACATAAGGCATAGAAAGGATTGAACCCCAAGCAAAACCGACTAATAACATGGCGATTGCAAAGGTTTGGCTGTTATCCGATGTCAAAGTTGAAATGAAACCTATGCCACCAATTGTCAAAAATATGGCATGAATCACCCGATGACTTAGGCTTCTTGATAAATATGGTATTAATAAAGAGACTGCGATACAGCCTACATTAAAGAATGTAAAACAAAACGCCCCGTAAGCCGTGCCTTCTTCAAACCCTGGCGCATTTTGGTTCGGTGCATTGTAGGCGTGACGAGCAACGGATAATGAAAAATATTGCCACATCAAAGGCAGACCGTACCAAGTAAAAAACTTAACCCACCAAAGTTGACGCATCACTTTTGGCATTTCCCGCAAGGCAACACCAACCTCTGTAAACATGTGAGTCAGACTGAAACCTTTCTTTTTTTCACGGTTGAACGCCTCCATGTCATCTGGTGGATACTCATCTGTTGTATAGACAGTGACTAAAACAGAGACAAGGATGGCAAAAGCACCGAAATAAAACAAATAATGCACATATTCAGGAATGCCGCCCGTAGCAGAAGCGACGACGGCGATACCAAAGGCGGGCAATATGAATTTTGGCATCAAACTCGCCAAAATTTGCCCAAAACCAACAAAAAAGCTTTGAACAGCAAAACCCAAAGTACGCTGTGAATCATTCAATTTATCGCCAATAAAAGCGCGGAATGGCTCCATTGTCACATTCAAGCCAGCATCTAAGAGCCACATAAGACTTGCCGCCATCCACAGCGTTTTGGAATGAGGCATCAAAATAAGCGCAATGGTTGTAACAATCGCACCAATCATAAAGAAAGGTTTGCGTCTGCCCCATCTTTCTGACCATGTTTTATCGCTTAATGCGCCTATAATCGGTTGTATCAAAAGCCCTGTGACGGGTCCTGCCAACCATAAAATGGGTAATTTGTCCTCTTCCGCACCGAGATAGCGAAAGACAGGTGACATGATAAATTGCTGTAATCCAAAACTGTACTGGAGTCCAAAAAATCCGAAACTCATATTCCAGATTTGCCAAAACGAAAGATTAGGTTTCTTTGCCATAATTTTAATACATTCTTGTTGTTAATTGCATAATAAACGTATTTTTCAAAACTTTCGTAATATTATTGAAAGTTTTTCAAAACATTGTCCTGTCGTTTGATTTTTTTTCAAAATCCTTCTGCATCGTCGTCACTGCGATTGTCTGCTGCACCTTCCAATTTGCCGTCAGGACGCACTAAAATGGCTTCTATCAAACCGATATAAGGGCGGTAAACGATGTTATGTCCCAAACTTTTCAGCTTTTTAACTGTCAAATCGGTGAGTGCGTCTTTCTCAACCATGACCACATCGGGCTGCCATTGGCTGTGAAAACGTTTGGCTTGAGTGGCTTCGGTCATGGTCATATTAAAGTCAATAACATTTGTAATTACTTGAAAAACAGAAGTTATGATGGTTGTACCGCCTGGCGTACCGACAACCATATAGAGTTTTCCGTCTTTTGCAACGATGGTTGGGGTCATGCTACTGAGGGGGCGTTTGTTGGCAGCAATCGCGTTGGCTTCGCCGCCAATCGCATCGTACATATTAGGTACGCCTGGTTTGACACTGAAATCGTCCATTTCATTATTTAACAAAAAACCTGCACCACCTACGACTGTCCGGCAACCGTAATTGTCGTTCAAGGTCGTTGTGATACTCACAGCCGACCCCTCAGTATCTACGATGCTGAGGTGTGTTGTATTCTCTTTTTCAGGCTTCGGATTGCCTGCTTTCACGTCTTCACTGCGTGTCGCACGATTGGGCATATAGTCCTTGAAACGATTGACAACGTAGGTTTTATCTATCAAACCAGACACAGGAACGGGGTAAAAATCGGCATCACCCATGTGTTCCGCACGGTCAGCATAGACACGCCTTTCAGCTTCGACGAACAAATGAATCGCTTCGGCGCTGTGAAA
>JAYTMI010000552.1:0-4889 GCA_043728625.1 Saprospiraceae bacterium
CTTGAAGGCGGCGGCATCGTTATAATATCGTAGCCACGATATTTTCCGACAAGGGGTTTGCGCCAAGCGGCATCATAGTTTTTCAAATCGGCTTTTGAAATAAAACCATTTCCGCGCTGCATTTCAGCCACTATGAGGTCAGCCGTTTTGCCTTCGTAAAAACCGTCTCTTCCTTTATCTCTGATGCGTTCAAGGGTTTCAGCGAGTTCAAGCTGTCTTAAAATATCGCCTGTTTTCCAAGCAATTGAAGTATCTTTTTTTACTAATACGGTTGATTTAGTATTGTTTTTAATAAACTCTATTTTATTGCTATTCAAACGATTGGCTTCGGATTCTGTAATTGCGAAACCGTTTTTGGCATAGTCAATAGCAGGTTGCAGAAGTTTTTTCCAATCTTTCAGTTTTGAATATTTTTGGAACATTTTGTAACAACCATCAACCGTCCCAGGCACACCTGCGGCTAAAACGCCTTTTTGGCTTTTGCCTTCCATGACGTTTTTATTAGCATCTAAATACATATCACGCGTGGCTTTTGAAGGTGCTCTTTCCCGAAAATCAAGCGTTGAAATCTCTTTGCCGTCGCCACTGCGATATACTAAAAAGCCACCACCGCCTAAATTTCCTGCACGCGGATAGACAACCGCCAAGGCAAATTGAACCGCAATCGCTGCATCAATCGCATTACCGCCTTGCTTGATAATATCTAAACCGACTTTTGTTGCCAAAGGATGTGCAGCCGAAACAACCGCTTTGTCTGCGACGACAGATTTTTGTGATTTATAATCTGTAAAAGGTTTGACAGTATGACATGAAGCCCAAAAAATACTGAGGGGGATGAAAAAATAGGTAATCGAGCGTAAAAGGATTGGATACCTGTTCATAATTAGGTTTTATTTTATATTTTTTAAAATGTAAATTTTGCATAAAAGTAGAAATAGGCAGTCATAAAACAAGTAAAAGTGGCTCAAAAAAAAGATTAGATAACACATAGTTTTTTTTGGCATTGTTTTGGTAAATGTTAACACGTTTGGTTAATTATTTTCATGGTTAGTTTATGCCAGCGGATTTTCCGCTTGGCATTTTTTTTTGCCCCTACTTCATCTTAGGCAACTCCTTAAAAACAACCTCCTCTTTATTGTAGAAAAACCTCAAAACTTAGGTGACACGAATTTCGGAGATTACACGAATTAAAAATCAATTCGGCTAATTTGTGAAATTCGTGTCGCCTAAGTAGTTACAAAAAAACTAAAAATTGACTTTCTTTGTCTCTAAAAATGAATCTTAATTAATTGAAATCAAATTTAAAAATGAAAAAGCTCTTTTACTTACCTTTTGCCCTCTTGTTGTTTTACGCTTGTAAAAACAATAATTCTACTTCAAATTCACCGCAAAATGACGTTGTTGCTGCCAATGTGGACACGACGGTGAGCCCTGCTGACGATTTTTTTCTGTTCGCCAATGGCGGTTGGATTAAAAATCATCCGATTCCAGGGAGTGAAAGTTCATGGAGTATCGGCAAAATGGTAAATGAAGACATTTACAACAAAATGAAAATGGTTAGTGAAAATGCCACAAAAGCCAATGCTGCCAAAGGTTCAAATGAGCAAAAAATTGGTGATTTTTGGACAACAGGCATGGATTCCGCTTTGATTGAAAGTACAGGTTTAACAGCTATTCAACCTGAAATTGATAAAATTGCTTCGATAAAAGACATCAATGGCTTGTTAGAAGTCGTTGTTGAGATGCACACAAGCCAGATTATGCCAATGTTCAGTGCGAGTGTCTATCAAGATGAGAAAAACAGTGCTGTCAATTCGTTGCACTTTTCACAAGGTGGTTTGGGTTTGGGTGAACGTGATTATTATTTCAAAAATGATGAGCGCAATGTCAATATCCGGAAAGAATATGTGAAACACATTGCCAATATGCTGCAACTCATGGGCGATACCGATGCGAATGCTGCAAAATATGCCGCTTCAATCGTTAAATTAGAAACTTTCCTCGCAGAAAAACACCGCACCATCGAAGCCTTGCGTGACCCTCATGCCAATTATAACAAAATGAGTGTCACTGATTTACAAAAATTAACCCCCTCAGTAAATTGGGCAAATCAATTGACAAAAACGGGTTTAAAAACAGATACTATCATCGTTGGGCAACCTGAATTTTTCAAACAAATGGAGGTTAGTTTGAAAAAATTTAGTCTTGACGAATGGAAGGCTTATTTGCGTTTTAACCTTGTTAGGTCGCTTGCACGTTATTTGCCAAAGGCTTTTGACCAAGAACATTTCAATTTTTTTGGAAAAACTTTGGAAGGAAAAAAAGAACAAAAACCACGTTGGAAACGAGTTCTCGATGCCCAAGAAGGTCAGTTAGGCGATGCTTTGGGGCAGCTTTTTGTGAAAGAATATTTTTCACAAAAATCGAAAAAACGCTACGAAGATATGACCGAGGCTATACGAGATGCTTTTGCTGAAAACATCAAAGAATTGGATTGGATGAGTCCTGTTACAAAGGGAAAAGCACTTGATAAACTTAAAAAAGTAACAAAAAAGATAGGTTATCCCGACAAATGGAAAGATTTTAGTGCTATGACCATAGACCGTAGTAGTTATGTTCGCAATAATTTGAATGCCAATAAATGGTGGTTCAACTATTATGCGAACAAACTCAATAAACCCGTTGACCGCACTGAATGGGACATGACTCCGCAGACATATAATGCTTACTACAACCCTTCTAACAACGAAATCGTGATGCCTGCCAGCATTTTTATGATTCCCGGTTATACGGACGATCAGGTGGATGATGCCGTTGCTTATGGCTACGCTGCAGCTTCAACTATTGGGCATGAAATCACACATGGTTTTGACGACCAAGGGCGGCAATATGATGCCGAAGGCAATCTGAAAATGTGGTGGACAGCCGAAGACTCTGCTCAATTTGCCCAACGTGCCAACAAATTGGTTGCTCAATTCAACGAATTTATGCCCGTTGACACTATGCACGTGAGAGGTGAAGCAACTTTGGGTGAAAATATTGCCGATTTAGGCGGGGTTGTCCTTGGTTTACGGGCTTTCAAAAAAACAGAACAATATAAAAAAGGAGAGAAAATTGCGGGTTATACCCCACTCCAACGCTATTTTATGGGTTATGCGCTCGGTTGGATGGGACATGCGACCAAAGAACGTTTGGCGCGACAGTTGATGACCGATGTCCATTCGCCTGCCAAAGAACGAGTGAATGGTCCGTTTGTGAATGTACCTGAATTTTATGAGGCTTTTGGTATTAAAAACGGTGCGAAAATGAGCCGTGAAGAAGCGAAACGGACTAAGATTTGGTGATTCAAATAGTTAACTAATTGTAAAAATCATAACTGTCAAAAGTAAAAACACATGAAAAAATATTTAGTCCTCTTTTTCCTTCTCTGTGTATCTGAAATCGTTTTTTGTCAGACCTATGCCGAGAAATTAGGTTTTCCAAAAGGCTCAAAAGTCATTATATTACATGTGGACGATGTGGGCATGTCTTATGATTCCAATATGGGCGCCATAAAAGCCACTGAACAAGGTGTTGCCACGTCCATGAGCGTTATGATGCCTTGTGGTTGGGTTTCTGGTTTTGTACATTATTTGAAAGCGCATCCAAAAACCGATGCAGGGCTTCACTTGACGCTGACTTCTGAATGGAAAGACTATCGGTGGGGACCTTTGGCGGGAAAACCGACGGTTCCAGGCTTGGTGGATACTGAGGGGGCATTATGGTCTAACGTTAGAGATGTGGTAACGCACGCCAAACCCGAAGAAATTGAAACCGAAATTAAAAGCCAATTGGACAGAGCCAGAACGATGGGTTTTGAACCGACACACCTCGATTCGCACATGGGAACGCTGTTTGCAAAGCCTGAGTTTTTAGAAAAATACCTCAAGCTTGGCATGGAAAATAAGATTCCAGTCATGTTTCCAGGTGGACATAACACTATGATTTTGAAAGAAACAAGCAGTTCTGGTTTGAATATTGAACAAACAACGGCGGTTGGAAAAATGCTTTGGGCAGCAGGTTTGCCAGTGCTTGATGATTTGCACAATGTCAGTTATGGTTTCAAATATCCAAAAGATAAGGTGTTGACAGACAATGAATTGCAACAAATTTCGACGCAACAGTACATTGAATCATTTAAGCAATTGCAAGCCGGTGTCACTATGGTTATTATGCACTGTACTGCGCCTACTGAAGTTTTTAAGCATATTTCAGATTCTGAAATGATACGACGTGGCGACTTATTGGCAATGTTGTCGCCTGAATTGAAAAAATATTTGGCAGACAATGGTTTTATTTTAACGACTTGGCGAGAGCTAAAAGAGAGAAGAGATAAGGTTAAGTAATTTCTATGGTCTATGAGGCTGTATCAAAAGGTAACGCACTTTTTCTGACACGGAATATTATTTCGTTTCGAGTACCATGTTCGGGGAACTTTGAAAGTTCCCCGAACATAAAGGTTTTGAGATGACGTATAGGATACTTTTAAAGTATCCTATACGTTGGAAATCAATAATTTATGAATTTCAATGCTGAAATAGCCATTATACTGAGGGGGGGTATTTCAAGTCATTTTCAAAAATTACGCTCTACAATTTCACAAACTTCTGGCTCGACAAACGCTCATTTGACGACAGTTTCAAAAAATAAATACCACTTGGTAATTTCTGAACATTTACACTCACATTATTCTCACCGACAACGATGTTTCTTTTTTCAGAATAAACAACTTGTCCAATTTCATTCACAATCTGAATATCTATTTTTTCCGTTTTGGTATTTTGGAAATTGAAGGTCAAAAGATTAGATACGGGATTTGGTGAAATCTTTGTAAGCCATTGATTGTCAAT